>JBAUIL010000066.1:0-8660 GCA_049682915.1 Ahrensia sp.
CCGGCGGAAACGCTCAGTTGTGGCAAAAAAGCGCCTTCAGCAGCTTTGACTGAAAAGACGCCCGCATCAATCAAACTGTCACGCACAGCAATCGCAGGATGGCCTGCCAGCGCTGCGGCCTCGGCTGATCCTAATGATGACGGCAATAGGTTTGACAAAGGGCGCGGCGTCGACAGGCTTGATGGCTCAGAGCCGATTATCTGACGAAAAACCGCTTCGCTTGATTGCGTCGCCGCCTGGGCGGCGCTCAATTGAGCGTTGGCGGCAGACAGGCTTGCTTCGGCCTGCGCAACATCGGTGCGGGTGCCTTCTCCCACTTCAAAACGGGCCCGCGCTGCGCGCAATTGCTCGCGCAAGAATTCCAGATTCTGTGCCCGAAGTTGCTCGATCTGACGGTTTTGAAGCACGTCCATATACACCTGCGCCGCATCAAACAGGATGTTCTGCTCGGTATTGCGCAGGTTTTCGCGCTCAGCACGCACCTGCGCTTCGGCGGACTGAACATTGTTTCGGGTCTGAAAACCGTCAAAAATTGCCTGGTTGATTTCGATGCCGAATGTGGCGGTCGAAATACCGCTGACACTGTTGGAAGAATCCGAAATGGATGCGAGGCTCAACGTCGACGTCACGCGCGGGCGCATACCAGATTTGGCCAGCGGTACGCTTTCATTGGTTGCCCGCAGGGCTGCGCGCCGCGCATTCAACTCTGAATTATTTTCATAAGCGCGCCCGAGAGCGGCTGTGATCGAGTCGGCACTGTAGGACGGCACAACTGTCCCGAGCGTTGCGGCGAGCGCCAAAGCAAAACGAAGTCGGAAAACAGCCATACGATGTACTAACCTTTGATTCATTTAAGCGCTTAACGAAGTGTTAACTATCGCCCTCGGCGCCAAACCGGCAAGTTACAACTGACAGGCTGGAAGGTTTTATCCCCTTTGTTGCATGCAAGCCACGCCTTGGAGACACACCTCAAAACGTAAATTCAGCAACTTTCGCAAAGCCCGGAAGCGGTCGTACAGACAAATTGAAGGCGCGCCGTGATGACACCACCCCTTCATCATCACGCACATACAGCTTGCAAACACCGGCGAGCCCCAAGCCTTCCACCACCACAAGACGACCGTCAGCCTTCACCTGTGACAGCAATGCGTCGGGCACATAATCAACCGCGCCGCCGACAAAAATAACATCGTAGGGGCCCTGATCCGCATGTCCGCCAACCAGAGCACCGGTCACGACATCGACATTGTCATAGCCATGCTCGGACAGTGTTTCAGCCGCAGTTTCGGCTAGCTTTTCATCTTCTTCCAACGCCACAACCGCACCGGCAAGGCGCGACAGCACAGCAGCTGAATATCCGGTGGCACAACCGACATCCAGCACCAGATGGTCCTGCGTGATATCAGCCAGCTGCACCATCTTGGCAAATGGTGACGCTTCCATGATGTAGCGCGGCTGGCCATCATCACTGACCAGAATATCATCGTCGATATAAGCAAATTGGCGCTTGCCGACCGGCACAAAAACCTCGCGTGGCACGCTCAACATCGCCTCCACCAGCGGCAGATGTGTCACATCCGTGGTACGGACTTGGCTGTCGACCATTGCGCGGCGCAGTTCGGAAAAATTATCAGCCATAATGTCTAAGTCTCATTGCCCGTGTTTGCCGTTGTCGTCGCAAACCATGGCAGCATTATCAAGCTGACATATCGTACAGTTTGGAGGCCTCGCCCGGAATCGAACCGGGGTGGACGGATTTGCAATCCGCTGCGTAACCACTCCGCCACGAGGCCAATGAACTACGGTCTAATTGCGCCGTGTTAACAGAGCGTTTTTATTCCGACAAGTTGCGTTCGACAGGCAAGAAATATTTTTTCTCTAATCTAGCCCCTCAAATTTCAAAGAAATGCATTTTTGCTGTTGGCAAGCCTAGTCAGGTTCGGTAATAGCGCGCCAGCAATGAGTGTTCCCCAGTAGCTCAGCGGTAGAGCAATCGACTGTTAATCGATTGGTCGCAAGTTCGAATCTTGCCTGGGGAGCCATTGCTGTTTTCCCCATAGAACAAATGATTTTATTGAGTTTTCGGTTGATCCAAGCGCTCGATTTGGCCGTAATCAACGGCAAAGAGAAGACGTGTATATGCCCGATAATTCAAATTTTGACGCAGCACCGACTATCGTTTGGCTGCGCCATGACCTCCGTCTCGATGACAACACCGCCCTTCTCGCCGCCCACCAAGCGGGCCATGCGATCGTTTGTGTCTATATTTTAGACAATACCATGTACAAATCAGCGCAGCTGGGCGGGGCGCAGAAATGGTGGCTGCACCACGCGCTGTCCAGATTGCGCGATGATCTGCAAGCGCTGGGCGCCCGCCTGGTCTTGCGCTCAGGCGACCCCTTGTCTGTCTTGCAATCGGTTATCGAGCAGACCGGCGCAAAAACACTGCTGTGGAACCGCTATTACAGCCCGCACGCCATGCAGCGCGACAGCGTGATCAAAGCCGAACTGCGCGGCGCAGGGGTCTGCGCACAAAGCTATGACGGGCACTTGCTGCATGAGCCATCAAAAGTGCAAACCGGCAGCGGTGGCTTCTACCGTGTCTACACACCATTCTGGAAAAGCGTTTACGCCCAAGCCGAATCAATGATCCGCGCACCCCGCAATGCACCCACCACACTCAACGCCTATGATGGCGCTATAGAATCAGAGTCGCTTGATGATTGGAAATTGTTGCCAACCAAGCCTGATTGGTCCGGCGGCATCGCGGATGAGTGGCAACCGGGCGAAGCGGGCGCAAAAAAGCGTCTGAGCGCCTTTTTGGACAGCGCTGTCGAAAGCTATGGCAAGGCCCGCGACCTGCCCGCGCAACCCGGCACATCAAAACTATCGCCGCATTTGGCATTCGGCGAGATTTCACCGCATCGCGTCTGGCATGAAGCCAACAAGGTCAAAAGCGTTTCTGACGACAGGCTGGTCTTCCTCAAAGAGCTGATCTGGCGCGAGTTCGCCTATCATCTTTTGGTCAATGTCTCGGACCTGTCACACGCCAACTACAACAAACAGTTCGATGACTTCCCCTGGCTGGAAGATGACGCAGCGCTGGCGGCCTGGCAAAAAGGCCAAACCGGCTACCCGATTGTCGATGCGGGCATGCGGCAGCTCTATCAAACCGGATGGATGCATAACCGCGTGCGAATGATCGTCGGCTCGTTTCTGGTCAAGCACCTGCTGCTGGACTGGCGCCATGGCGAAGCATGGTTTTGGGATACGCTGGTGGACGCAGATCCCGCGTCCAACGCGGCAAGCTGGCAATGGGTTGCCGGTTCTGGTGCAGACGCCGCCCCCTACTTCCGCATTTTCAACCCGATCACGCAGGGCGAAAAGTTCGACGCCGACGGTGCCTATGTGAAACTTTTTGTGCCAGAGCTCGTAAATCTAGACAAGAAGTACATTCACAAACCGTGGGAAGCCCCCCTGACCGAACTGAAAAAAGCAGGCATTACACTGGGCAAGACCTATCCCACCCCTATTGTTGACCACAAGAAAGCGCGTCAGCGCGCGCTTGATGCATACCAAACCATGAGAGGAAAAGCGGCGTGAATACCCCTTTTCAACCCAACACTATGCCGCCAGCTCAAAGACAGCGCATCGCCGTTGTCGGCAGTGGCATCTCTGGCATCTCAGCGGCTTGGTTGCTGCGCGATATCCATGATGTAACGCTTTTTGAAAAAGACAGCCGCCCCGGTGGCCACACCTGCACGGTCGATGTCGACTATGACGGCACGCCCATTCCCGTTGATGTCGGCTTCATCGTGTTCAACACCCGCAACTACCCCAATTTGTGCGGATTGTTCGACAACATCGGTGTCGCATCGGAAGACACCAATATGAGCTTTGCAATGAGCCTTGATGGTGGCGCACGCGAGTGGTGCGGCCAATCGTTGAGCGCTGTTTTTGCGCAGCGCGGCAATTTGGTGTCGCTCGGCTTCTGGTCGATGCTGCTGGATGTGTTGAAATTCAACCGCCATGCCACCAGAGACCGCGACAGCGGCGCCATTGATGGGCTGTCAATCGGCCAATATCTGACCAAACGCAAACTGTCCGCCCGCTTCCGTGACGATTATCTGATCCCCATGGCGGCGGCTATCTGGTCAACACCGGAAACCCGCATCATGGACTTTCCCGCCAAGTCACTGATCAACTTTTTTGAGAACCACCGCCTGCTGGAAGTCGTACCACCGCTGTGGCGCACTGTGTCAGGCGGGTCGCGCACCTATCATTCCAAGCTGATGACTGACTTGGGCGAACGCGCCCGCATCGGAACCGGTGTCACCACCATTGAGCGCCCGGCCACCGGCGGCGCGACCATCACGGACACAAACGGTGAGACCACTCATTTTGACCAGGTGATCATCGCCGCGCATTCCGACCAGGCGCTGGCCATGCTGGGTGACGCGACCGGCATGGAGCAATCCATTCTGGGCAATATAAAATATCGGCCCAACCGCGTGGTGCTGCACCGCGATGCGCGCTTTATGCCCAAGCGTAAAAAGGCGTGGGCCGCATGGAACACGCTGCGCGATAGCAACAAGGGCGACGATAGCGATTTGACCCTGACCTACTGGATGAACAAGCTGCAAAACATCGACAATGATTACCCTTTGTTTGTGACCCTGAACCCGACCACGGAGCCGGACCCGGCGCTGGTTTTTGGTGAATGGTCGTTTGATCATCCGCAATATGATGCCGCCGCTTTTGACGCTCAGGCGCGCCTGCCGACCATCCAAGGCAACCGCGCCACATGGTTTGCCGGTGCATGGACCGGCTACGGCTTCCATGAAGATGGGTTGAAGTCAGGCATGGCCATCGCGCGTGCTTTGGGCGCAACCATCCCGTGGCAAAGCGATGGCCCTACAGCGGCGGACGTGCAAACATTGGCCCTTCCCGAAGCCGCCGAGTAAGCCCATGACCGCGCCCGCCACATCAACCATGTTTGAAAAGCCCCCGACATTTCCGCCGGTCGATGATGCAGTCACGCTGTATCCGGGCAAGGTCATGCATGCGCGGCTCAAGCCCTTTGGCCATCGGTTCAACTACCGCGTTTTCTCGATTTTGATCGACCTCGACCGGCTGCATGATGCCGCCCAAAGTGCGGCGCTGTTCAGCGTCAACCGGGTCAACGTGGCCGCATTTTACGAGCGCGATCATCTGCCTGAGCGCGGCGACACACCGCTGCGCACCCATATTAATGACCTACTCTCCGAAGCCGGCACCGACGCGCCAGCGCGGGCTTTACTGCTCGCCTATCCGCGCCTGTTCGGCTTCGCCTTCAATCCGATCTCCGTCTATTTCTGCTATGACGAGAACGATCGCCTGACAGCCGCGATCTACGAAGTCCGAAACACATTCGGTGAACGCCACACTTACGTTTGCGCGGTTGAGCCGGGCGAACTGACCAAGGCTGGCCTGCGTCAGGAGCGGACCAAGATTTTCTACGTCTCTCCCTTTATCGACATGGGCGCGCGCTACCATTTTCGCGTGACCCCGCCGGGCGACCAGGTGAAACTGCGCATCTTTGAAACCGAGGACGACGCTCCCCTGCTCGCTGCAACCTTCATCGGCGACGCCAAGCCCGTCACCAACACCAGCCTGTTCCTACAAGTGGCACGCTTGCCGTTTATGACCTTCAAGATCGTGGCTGGCATACACTGGGAAGCGCTGAAACTGTGGATCAAGGGGGCCAAATTTTTCTCGCGCGGTGCGCCACCGGAACCGGTTTCCTATACCGACCGCCAATTGCCCGCCGAATAAAAGCAAAAGATAAACTGAAACCCAACTGACAATAGATGAGTGCACAAAACCCAATGTCGACGCCCAACAAAGCAGCCCAAGACCTGATTGACCGCGCAGAGCAGCTGACGCCGGACAACATGAAACGCTATTTGCGAGGCCTGCCCATGAAAGCGCGCGCGGTGCTGAAGGCAGCCATTCACTTGCCTGCCGGTTCGCTGACCGTGCAAATGCCTGACGGTCGCATCATCCGCGTGGGTGGCCAAAACGCCGGGCCGGATGCAGTGGTTGTACTGAACAATTGGAACCTGCCGCGTCGCGCCTTTCTGCACGGCACCATCGGTGTCGGCGAAAGCTATATGGATGGCGACTGGACCAGCCCGGACGTGACGACGTTTCTCAAGCTGTTTCTAGTCAATGAAGATCTCGGCAATGAAGTCTCGACGACCAACCGCTTTGTCGCCATTTATGACCGCGTCCGACATTGGCTGCGCCGCAACACCAAAAGCCAGGCACAGAAAAATATCTCTGCCCATTACGACCTCGGCAATGCGTTCTACGAGCAATGGCTCGACCGCACCATGACCTACTCTGCGGCTGTATTTTCGACCGGCGCAAACGATCTCGCCTCGGCCCAAAACGCCAAGTACCGCAAGCTGGCCACCGCCACCGGCATCACCGCCGATGACCACGTGTTGGAGATCGGCTGCGGCTGGGGCGGTTTTGCAGAATTTGCCGCGCGCAAAATCGGCTGCCAGGTCACCTGCCTGACCATCAGCCGCGAGCAGTTTGACTATGCCCGCGCGCGCATCCGCAATGCGGATCTTGCCGACAAGGTGACGATCAAATTCCAAGACTACCGCGACGAGCAAGGCACCTATGACAAGGTGGTCTCCATCGAAATGTTTGAGGCGGTGGGCGAAGAGTTCTGGGACACCTATTTCGACAAGCTCAACGCGGTGCTCAAACCCGGCGGCAAGGCCGGCATTCAAACCATCACCATCAATGAACGCAGTTTTGATAACTACCGCAAACACCCCGATTTCATCCAGCGCTACGTGTTCCCCGGCGGTATGTTGCCAACGCCGCAAATCATGGAAAACCTGGGCAATGCGCGTAACCTGATCACCAAAGATACGTTCTATTTCCCGCAAGACTACGCTGACACCCTCGCCGCTTGGCGCAAACGCTTCTGGGACGCCTGGCCCACAATCCAGCCCCTGGGCTTCGATGACCGGTTCAAACGGTTATGGGAGTTTTACATGTATTACTGCGAGGCCGGGTTCAGGTCGGAGTTTATCGACGTGCGCCAGTTGGTTTATGCGAAGGCTGATTAAAGCTGCAGGCTTTTAAAAACTGACATTAATCTTAACGCCCGCATTCGATGGTAATTCTGGTTGTTTCCAGTATCCAAACACCATGAATACATCATTGCAAAGCGCTCTCGCTTCTAAATTCATCGCGTTCACACTTCGCCCCGTGACGGTAGCTCTTTTGGCGCTCGCCTTTGCAGGTGGACTGTATGCGGTTGAAGGCAGATGGCAGCATATGCCTTACATCGTGCTGATTGTCGTTTTCCTGAGCTCTGCTGCCTTTATTTTATCGAAGCGTTTTGCGTTTTCTGCCTATTTGTCAATGACGGTCGTCGGCCTCATCACTTTGATATCCATTGCGAAATTCAAAGGTCAGGGCTTTGATCTTCACGTCTATGATATCGCGTTCACGGGTTCAGATACCGAGGCCCTGAAGTTTCTTCTGGCAACCTATTGGAACCTGGCACTTCCCGTCGTCGCAGTCATGGTCGTAGCTGTGGTTGGACTAGTGATGGTTTGGCGTGGTGAACGCCCATCAAAAATATGTTTTCGTTTTCGCGCTATTGCGCTCGCCCTTTCGGCGGCACTGATCCCGGTGTCTTATCCGCTTGATGCAGCAAATCCGCGATATTTCCACTATCTTGCTGGTTTCAATGCGTCTGCATTCTTTGTTTCTTTCGTCGACATAGCCGAAGCCTTCGCCGACGATCCAATCAAGATGCGCGTTGAAAGCGCAGTTGAAACCTCCACATTTGAAACGTCAAACAGCTGCGACGGTTTTGAAGTAAAGCCAGACATCTATATTGTTTTGAGTGAAAGTGCGACCAACTACAAAATCTATCCTGAAGTCAATTTGCAAAACATTCCAGAGAATGCGTTCATTTCTGAAGACCAGAATTGGCGCTTTTTACGGGTGGAAACATTTGGTGGTGGAACTTGGGTGTCAAACCTCTCCTTGATGACCGGGCTCGCATCACGCGACTTCGGGTGGCGCGCACCCTATTTGACCGTTCAACTTGAGGATCAAATCCAGGAGTCACTTGCCACATTGTTGAAGCGCTGCGGTTACCATACAGCCGTTATGACGCCCATGAAGCACTCATTCGTGAACGAAGGCCCATTCTTGGAGTCAATTGGCTTTGATACGATACTGGACTTCGACGCCATACAAGCGACCGCTTTTAACCACCGCGACGACTATTATTACCAAGCAGCGGACACCTTTTTGCAAAAGCACATCCAATCGGATGGCCGCCCAATCTTCATGCAAATCCAGACGATGTTTGCACACTCACCATTTGACGACCCCCGCGAGCCTCAAATCAAAATTCAAGAAGCTGCCTTTGTTCAGAACGGCCCTCTAAACGAACATATTCGCCGAGTTTACATTGCTCAAAATGACTTTCACACCTTCATTGAACGTCGAAAAGAGCTGCAGCCGGACCGACCATTCGTTGTTTTGGAGTTTGGCGACCATCAAACGCTGGCTGCACGCACGCTCGCCGATGAGCAACACGGAGGCAACAGTCTGGCCGACCCTGATTCAAGCGCGTA
>JBAUIL010000067.1:0-4382 GCA_049682915.1 Ahrensia sp.
GGCCGCATCGGCGCGCCGCCAAACTCAATATCCTTACCGGTGAGGACGCCGGAAAATGTGTTTGTCAATTTCTTGTATTGGCCGAACATATAACCGATCTCGCGCGAACCAACCCCGATGTCACCGGCGGGGATATCGGTATTGGGACCAATATGGCGGTAAAGTTCGGTCATGAAGGCTTGGCAAAAGCGCATGATTTCATTGTCAGATTTCCCTTTCGGGTCAAAGTCGCTACCGCCTTTACCAGCGCCCATCGGCAGGCCGGTAAGCGCATTTTTGAAGGTTTGTTCAAACGCCAAGAACTTCAGCACGGACAGAGAGACCGAGGGCGAAAAACGCAAGCCCCCCTTGTAAGGGCCGATCGCATTGGTGTGCTGCACGCGCCAGCCCCGATTGACGTGGATATGGCCCCCATCGTCCTGCCATGTCACCCGGAACTGGATCACACGGTCCGGCTCGGTCAGCCGTTGCATAATGGCTTGGTCTTGATAAATCGGGTTGTCGTCCAAGCACCCTTTGATGTCGACAAGCGCTTCTTCAACCGCCTGTATGAACTCGTCTTCGTTAGGATTTTTCTTTTTTAGATCACTTAAAAATGCATCGGTATCGAACGCCATAGGAACTCCTTCTGGCTCGATAAACGCGCAAGCAGCAGCTTGGTTGCATCACTTTTCTGACAGTGTATCAGCTACGTATGCGCCGCGCTCACCCATGGGTTTGGGGTCGCCGACAGTTGTGTCGCTGTGGGTTATCCATTCCAGTTGCGCGTTGACCGCTGCGCCAAACACGATCACCGTTGCCGTGAAATTGAGCCAGAGCATGAAGATGGCGGCAGCAGCAATGGAGCCGAATGTCGCTTCATAGCGCCCGAAATTCTCAATGTAGAGCGAGATCAAGTAAGAGCCGATCAGCCATAAAATCGTAGCGATCAGCGCACCGGGTATCACCCAGCGGGTCTTCGGGCTTCGCCGGTGGGGGGTGGCGCGAAACAACAGCACCAGCCCGCCCATAATCACCAGGGCGATGATCGGCCAGCGCAAAGCACGGCTGAGCACTTCTGCCGCTTGCGGCACCGGTACGAGCGTCAAAAATGCCGGTAAAATCGCAATCGCCGTTACTGCTGTCACGAGAATGATGATGGCGACCAAGGTGGCGGAGATTGATAGCCACAGGCTGCGCAGCAGTCCGCGTTCATCAGTTTCCATATAGGCGACATTGACGGCATGGATCAGCGCGTTGATGCCGCGCGTGCCGGTCCATGCGGCGATCAGGAGGCTGATGACAAGACTAAGACCAAACGTACTATCACGCGCGACAAAACTCGCAAGTTGCCCCTCAATGATTTGCATAATTTCAACTGGCAAAAATTCGGCAAAGAATGTGCCGCTTGCAGAAATCTGCGTCGGATCGACAAACAGGCCAAACAGCGAAACGCCGGCTGCCATGGCCGGGAAAATAGACAAAAACGCAAAGAACGCCACGCCCGCGCAACGAAGTGCATTGTCGGTTTCAACGGCAGACGCCAATGCGCCACGAAAGGCCTTGATCCAGGAATGCAGCGGCAAATGCATCGGCACCCGCGCTTCCTCGCCGTGCATCGTTGGTCCGTCTTCCTTCATGCGATCAAGCTCTAGCAGTTTCCTCGGGCAAGACAAACAACGCACGAACAGGCTCTTTTGCCCGCCTCATTGCCTTTAACATTTAAAGACTTATCCAACGCAACCTATACTATTCGGTTCCCAGCAGTTCGGCGTCTAAGCGTTGGAAAACCTGCATTTTCCAATAAAATGCAACCTTTGGTGCTGGTCTAGGGGTGTTGCGAATCAATAGGTCAAACTAGTGTGTGTTAACAGAATGTTAACGAGTTCGGTTTTTCCGGCCACATGCCCATGAAGTCTGCGAGTCCAGTTGCTGCGCTTTGCCGCCACGCCCGCGCCGTTTGGCTGCGTGTGTGCTGCTGCTTATGTGTGGCTGTTTTTGGCTTGCTGGCGCAGGCCAATGTCGCGCTGGCAGCGGGGTCCGGCACCGATGTTGACCCGTTCACCACGCTCGAAGACGCCTACACGGTTACCAGCGGTCGCTATTACTTCAATCTGGGTAGCGGTTTGTTTCAGGCCGATGTCGACAATTCCGAAGGCGGTGGCTGGCTGCTGGTGCTGCAATATCTTCACCAAGGTGGCACCAATCCGGCGCTGAACGTGGTGGGTGCGGCCAGCGACCTGCCTATTACATCAGGCGCACCACTCGGCACTGATGAGAGCGCTGACTTGACCCGCTGGGGCCATGCGGGCAACGCCGCGATGAGCCAGTTTACTGGCGACATCGAATTTCGCTGGTTCGGCCAAACCAGCACACATGCCCGCACTTTGCATTTCAAATCCACAGTGGGTGACGACTATGTGCGCACCGGCACGGGCAGCTTTGCGGGGATTGATACCAACTTCACGCCGTTGAGCGGCCACGATGCAAACTTGCCTTCAGCTACGGCCAACTTTTTTTCCAACCAAGGCAATTTCGCATTCACTGAAATTCCCTACTTTCTGACAGGCACGTACCATTGGTCCATCCGCGGGCAATCCAACCGTTGGGCCGTGGATGATATCGGCAGCACGGCTGCGGACACAATCCACCGCGTGTGGGTGCGCGCGCCGTCGCCCATTGAAGTCAGAAATACCAATGACACCGGTGTTGGCTCTCTGCGTGACGCGATTACCTTCGCCAACACCCATGCCGTCCCAGACGATGTGACATTCAACATTCCCGGTGCAGGCCCCCACACGATCACCTTGTTATCGGAGTTGCCCGCCCTGACAGACGACGGCATCACCATCGACGGCTCGACCCAACCCGGTGCATCCTGCGGTAATTTGTGGAGCGGGTCAGGCCACACACTGCAAGTGCGCGTCGAGGGACAGTTTCAGGGAACCGGCATCACGCTGTCAGCGAACGATTTGACCGTGCGTGGACTATCGATAACCGGGATTTCAAATGGTATCGGCAGCTACGCCGCGCGCAGCAATGCAACCATTGAATGTAACTATTTCGGCGTTACGCCTGCGGGAACAGCAAGCACACAGTTTGCCGGTAGCGCATTGCGGCACATCATTTTAACCAATCACAGCAACGTGGTGATCGATCAAAACGTCATCAGTAATGGCCGACAATACGGATTAGTTCTTTTCTCCAATTCCACCAATTCGATCATTACCAATAATTTTATTGGCACCAATCCAGCGGGAACAGCGCCGATTGGCAACGGCTTTGACGCGATGGTTTTCTGGAGTGGTACGCATTCGGTCAACTCGTTTAGCAATAACATTTTGTCAGGCGGAAACCGCACAGGCTTGTTGCTGTTTAATGGTTCAACGGTCACGGGCTCGTCCGGCAATGCGCTGTTTCAAGGCAACCATATTGGCGTGGACCGTACCGGCAATACAGCACTTGGAAACACCTCAAATGGTGTGGATGTCCGAGCCGGAACGACGTTCCAGAATGCAATCTTTGGCGGCACCGGTACCGACGATGGCAACATTGTCAGTGCCAATGGTGGGGAAGGCTTTTTCTCCGATGGCACCACCCGAAATGTTGATTTTCTTGGCAATATGTTTGGCGTTGGCGCTAATGGTACGACTGATCTGGGCAACACCCTGCGCGGTTTTCGAGCTGTCGGTATTCTGGACAATGTCAACATCGGCAACGGCACCGCGGCCGGCCGAAACGTTTTCTCGGGCAATGCGCAGCATGGTATCCGCATAGATCAGAGTAGTGATGTTTCCATCCTCGGAAACCACATCGGTGTTACCGATAGCGGCAACACCGCCCAGTCCAACGGGACCACCGGACTAACGGTGAACACACCGTCGTCATCAGGCGGGCACACCAACCTGCTGATCGATGGTAACGTCATCAGCGCTAATGATAATGGTGGTATCGATATCACGTCGGGCAACCCGTCCGGCTCTGGCGCAATTTCCAACATCGTCATCACCAACAACAAGATCGGTGTGGGCGCCGATGGCACAACCAATCTTGGCAACACTGGGTATGGCATCAAGAACACCAACGTGCCTGGCGAAATACTTGTTCAAAGCAACACAATTGCAAACAACAGTCTTGACGGCGTTGTGCTGACGACGTTGCCCGGCACAAATATGGCCATCCTGACCAACGCGATTTTCAACAACGGTCAACAAGGCATTGATTTCAACAATGGCGCTGATAATCCCGAGGGGGATGGCGTAACTCCCAATGATGCCAATGATGCCGACACCGGGCCGAACGAGATGCTCAATTTCCCGGTAATCAACGGACTGCAGCCCATCGGCACCGGTGGCGCGGCGCTTGCTTACGACTTTAACCTTGATGCGCCTGCGAACACGAAC
>JBAUIL010000068.1:0-1506 GCA_049682915.1 Ahrensia sp.
GCAAAACCGTCGCCATCTGGCCCGGCAAAATAAAGCCGCGCTTCGCCAAATTCGTCGCGGCGTTTCAGCCCATCGACGCCATATTTGGACAGATGGTTTTGCCACCAACCCAGTGACCCTTTGGGCACGCTGAACATGGTTGTGCCGATCTCGCCGGTGCCGGGTCGACCTTGCGCGATATTGGGAAACGGAAAATAGGTCATCACCGAGCCGGGCGTGCCTTGCTCATCGCCATAATAAAGATGATAGACATCCGGCGCGTCAAAATTCACGGTTTTTTTGACGCGGCGCAGGCCAATTGTTTGCGTAAAAAACTGGTTGTTGACGCGTGCATCCGCTGCCATGGAGGTCATGTGATGCAGCCCGTTGATTTGCGTTAGCATGGCGATGGCTCCAATTGTTTGTTGGACTTAGAATAGGCCTGCTCAAAGAAATACGAAAGATCGAACAAAGCGGACGCATTGTTCAATAATTGGAAACAACCATGAAATCGGCCAGTGTTGATGTTGTCGTTTTGGGCGCGGGTGCCGCCGGGCTGATGTGTGCGATTGAAGCGGGCAAACGCGGCCGGTCGGTAGCTGTCCTCGATCATGCCAAAGCACCGGGCGAGAAAATCCGTATTTCCGGTGGTGGGCGCTGTAACTTCACCAATATCCACTGCAGCCACAAAAATTTTCTGTCGCAGAACCCGCATTTCGCCCGCTCGGCCTTGGCGCGCTACACCCAGCACGACTTTATCAATTTGGTAAACCGACACGGCATCGCATGGCATGAAAAGACGCTGGGGCAGTTGTTTTGCGACAATTCCGCCAAAGACATCATCACCATGCTGACCGGTGAATTGGCCAAGGCTGGCGGCGCGCTGCACCTGCAAACAACGATTGACGACGTCGCGCGCGACGGTGACAAGTTCATCGTGGAAACCAGCGGCGGTCCCTTTACCGCGCAAAGCGTGGTGGTGGCGACGGGCGGAAAATCGATCCCCAAAATGGGCGCGACGTCTTTGGGCTATCAGCTTGCTGCGCAATTCGGTCTGCGTGTCACCGATGTGCGCCCGGCGCTCGTGCCATTCACCTGGCCGTCCGACCAGATCGACGATTGGAAAGAGTTGTCAGGCGTGTCGCTCGACGCGCGGGTCAGCCATGGCAAGACCTTCTTTGATGAAGCGATTCTCATGACCCATCGCGGCATGAGCGGGCCTGCCATGCTGCAAATCTCGTCCTACTGGCGCGACGGCGACACGATCCATATCGATATGGCACCGGGTGATGATATCGCTGAGTGGCTGAAGCAGGCGCGCGCAGACATGCCGCGGGCGGCGCTAACCACGGCCCTTGCCAACCGCTTCCCCAAACGGCTGGCCCAACAATTGGCGCAGGCCCTGCCAACGTCCACAACCATGGCGGATATATCCAACGCGGACATCGCACAGGTGGCCGACCACATCCACCGCTTCACATTCCGTCCCGGCGGCACGGAAGGCTACCGCACAGCGGAGGTCACGCT
>JBAUIL010000069.1:0-6800 GCA_049682915.1 Ahrensia sp.
CAGCCGAGGCCGCAGCGCTGGCAGGCCATCCTGCGATTGCTGTGCGTGACAGTTTGATTGATGCGGGCGTCTTTTCAGTCAAAGCTGCTGAAGGCGCTTTTTTGCCACAACTGAGCGTTTCCGCCGGTGTGAGCAAAAACTATGTCGGCGGTGGTCGCCAATCGAGCAATTCGGAGCGTGCGGAAATCGGCGCGCGGCTGACCGTGCCGATCTATCAAGGCGGGCAAGCCAGTGCGACGGTGCGTCAGCGCAAAGAGCAGGTTGGGCAAGCGCGCATCGAGAAAGATGTTGCACGCGACCAAGTGCGCGCTGCTGTTATTTCGTCATGGTCCCAGTTACAGGCATCGCGTGCCCAACTGGCAGCCAGTAATGAAACCGTGCGGGCGTCGCGCCTCGCACTCGATGGGGTGGTTGAAGAGCGCAATGTCGGTCAGCGCACCACGCTGGATGTGCTCAACGCGCAGGCAACCCTGATCAACGGGCAGATTTCGGCGGTGCAGGCACAGCGCAATCTGGTGGTGTCGAGCTACGCGTTGGCATCTGCTGTCGGTAAGCTGAGCGCCAAGCGTTTGGGATTGCAGGTGAAGCTGCACGATCCGGAAACCCACTACAACAAGGTCAAAGATGCATGGTTTGGCCTGCGGACAATCGACGGCCGTTAACCGCGTTGTTTGATTTAGCTGTGCGCTTCGCGGCCATCATGGCGCCGCGGGATTCTCAAACCGGCAACAATCTCATACAGTAAGGCTGATTCGGACGTTAGTCCTATGCTGACAGGTGGTTTACTCGCATGGCGCACGACAATACGGCACGCAAAGACACGTCGATGGATGACATATTGTCATCGATCCGGCGGATTATAGACGAAAGCGAAGCGCGCAAGCAGGGCCATAGCGACGGCCCCAGTGCGCCTGCCAATGACGTGGCACCAGTGCCAAGCCGTCACTTGTCGGGTGGTTTTGCCGCGCATCCGCTGGCCGAGCGCGACGATCCAAGCAGTCTGCAGAGTGTTTTGGCGAAGCTTGATGCAGAAATGAACGGTCATGATGCGCCGGAGGCGGATGAGCCACAGCCGGACGCTGAAGATGAGCTGACGCAGGCCATTTTTGCCGATCAGCATGCTGAAAAATATGAAGCGCGGTTCTCCGAAGAAGACAGTCGCGCCTTTGCCACGCTGGGCGATGTGTTGGCCGGGCAAGCTGCTGCTGCGCCGTCAAAGCCAGTTGCCGATGTGGTGGCGGCTCAAGACAAGCCGGATTCCAGCAGCGCGCGCGCGGATCAATCGGTCGCGGTGTTCCAGCCAACGGCGGATCATCTGCAAAAGCTGGTTTCCGAGCCTGTGGCGCAGGCTGTCGCCCACTCATTCGGCAATCTGGAAGAGGTGCTGAGCCGTCATAATGGCCAGTCGCTGACCGAAGTAACACAAACCATGTTGAAGCCGATGCTACAGGAATGGCTGGATGAAAACCTGCCCTCCATGGTGGAGCGCATGGTGCGCGGCGAAATTGAGCGCATTGCGCGCGGTGAGCCGCGCCAAGGCTAGACACGCTATCTCCTGCTATCTGCTTGAAGACCGGTGTCGGTTTGGTTGACATGGTGGCGGGCTTGCGTCTTTAACGGCGCTACACTTTCCTCCGAAGACGGACCTTATTGTCATGCTGGACAAGACCTTTGACGCGGCCAACGTGGAGCCGCGTATTGCCAAAAAATGGGATGATGCCAACGCGTTTGCCGCCGGTGCCGGTGCGCGCGAAGGGGCGGAACCGTTTTGCATTGTCATTCCACCGCCAAACGTCACCGGCAGCCTGCATATGGGCCACGCGCTCAACAACACGTTGCAGGACATTTTGGTGCGTTATCAGCGGATGCTCGGCAATAATGTGTTGTGGCAGCCGGGGATGGACCATGCGGGCATCGCCACGCAGATGGTTGTCGAGCGGCAACTGAACGCGAAGGGCGAAAAGCGCACGGACTACAGCCGCGAAGACTTCATCAAGAAGGTTTGGGAATGGAAAGCTGAGAGCGGCGGCACGATTTTCAACCAGCTGAAAAAGCTGGGCGCATCGTGCGATTGGTCGCGTGAGCGTTTTACCATGGATGACGGCCTGTCAGACGCGGTTCTGAAAGTCTTTGTCGACCTCTATAATGAAGGCTTGATCTATCGCGGCAAGCGGCTGGTCAATTGGGACCCGCATTTCGAGACTGCGATCTCCGATCTGGAAGTCGAGAACATCGAAGTCGACGGCCATATGTGGCACTTCAAATATCCGCTGGCCGATGGTGCGACGTATGAATATGTCGAAAAAGACGAAGACGGCAATGTGACGCTGCGCGAGACGCGCGATTATATTTCCATTGCCACAACACGGCCTGAAACGATGCTTGGTGACGGTGCGGTGGCGGTCCACACTGATGATGAGCGCTATGCGTCGATTGTCGGCAAATTGTGTGAAATTCCGGTTGGGCCGAAAGAGCACCGGCGCTTGATACCGATTATCACGGACGAATATCCGGATATGAATTTTGGCTCGGGCGCGGTGAAGATTACTGGCGCGCATGACTTCAATGACTATGAAGTCGCCAAGCGCAACGGCATTCCGATGTATCGCCTGATGGACACCAAGGGCGCAATGCGTGCCGATGGTGCGCCCTACAGCGACGAAGCGGCCAAAGCGGCGGCGATTGTTGCCAGCGGCGAATTACCGGGTGAAGCACAGATCGATGCGATCAATCTGGTGCCGGAGGCCTATCGCGGGTTGGACCGGTTTGAGGCGCGCAAAGCTGTTATTGCGGATATCACCGCTGAAGGCTTGGCGGTGATGGTTGATGATCCGTCCTTCGAGGCATCGCCTAGCGGCGATGCACCTCAGGATGAGGGGGGTGGAGCACCGGACGACGCTCACAACTCACTGGACCTCACCCCGACGGGCGATGCACCTCAGGATGAGGGGGGTGGTGTTTCTGCTGGTTCCGAAAAAAACTCGAACCTCACCCTGAGGAGCGAGCAAAGCGAGCCTCGAAGGGTCCCGTTCGTCGAAAGCAAAAAGATCATGCAGCCCTTCGGCGACCGCTCGAAAGTTGTCATCGAGCCGATGCTGACCGACCAGTGGTTCTGTGATGCAGCAACGCTGGCTGCACCTGCGCTGGCATCCGTCAAAGAAGGCCGCACCAACTTTGTGCCGAAGACGTGGGAAAATACGTACTTCAATTGGATGGAGAACATCCAGCCCTGGTGTATCTCGCGCCAGCTATGGTGGGGGCATCAGATCCCGGCGTGGTTTGACGCTGACGGCAATTTCTTTGTCGCCAAATCGGAAGAAGAAGCGCAAGCGATGGCTGGTGAGGGCGTTGCACTAACCCGCGATCCCGATGTCCTCGACACATGGTTCTCATCCGCCCTCTGGCCGTTCTCCACCCTCGGCTGGCCGGAGCAAACAAAAGAACTTGAGACCTACTATCAAACCAATGTTTTGGTCACCGGCTTTGACATCATCTTCTTCTGGGTCGCCCGGATGATGATGATGGGCAACCATTTTATGAAGGATGCGGACGGCAAAATTGTTGAGCCGTTCAAGGATGTCTACGTCCACGCGCTGGTGCGCGACAAAGACGGGCAGAAAATGTCCAAGTCCAAGGGCAATGTCATCGACCCGCTGGACCTGATGGAAGAGTTCGGCACGGACGCGCTGCGCTTTACGCTGGCCATCATGGCGGCGCAGGGCAGGGACGTGAAGCTCGACCCTGAGCGCATTGCCGGCTACCGCAATTTCGGCACCAAGCTGTGGAACGCCACGCGCTTTGCGCAGATGAACGGCGTTGCGCCCGATGCTGCGTTCAAGCCCGAAGACGCCAAGCTGACCATCAACCGCTGGGTACTGACGGAACTGTCACGCACAACGGCAGATGTGCACAAAGCGCTTGAGACGTATCGGTTCAATGATGCGGCGGGTGCGGCCTATAAATTTACCTGGAACCTGTTTTGCGACTGGTATCTGGAATTGCTCAAGCCGGTGTTTAATGGAGACGACGAAGCGGCCAAAACCGAAAGCCAGGCCTGTGCGGCCTATGTGCTGGATGAAATCTACAAGCTGCTGCATCCGTTTATGCCGTTTATGACCGAGGAATTGTGGTCGCTGACCGGTGCGCGTGATGGGCTGCTGTGCCATGCGGCCTATCCGCAGGCAGGCTTTGACGATCAGCAAGCGGCAGATGAGATCAACTGGTTGATTGATCTCATCACTGGCATTCGCTCTGCGCGCGCCGAAATGAATGTGCCACCCAAGAATAAAGGCCCGCTGGTTATGGTGGGGGCTGACGCGATCATTGCCCGGCGGCTTGAGCGCCATGATGCGGCCATCAAGCAGCTTGCACGCGTGGATGCGATATCGGTTTCCGATGATGCGCCAGAAGGCGCAGCGCAAGTGGTGATAGGCGAGGCAACGGCCTGTCTTCCACTGGGTTCACTGGTTGATGTTGGCGCTGAAACCGCGCGGTTGACCAAAGCGATCGGCAAGGTGGAAGTCGACATTGAGAAACTGCAGAAAAAGCTAAATAATGAGAAGTTCGTCGCTAACGCCAATCCTGATGTTGTAGCCGCCGAGCGGGCAAAACTGGACGAGTTGTTGCCCCAGCTTGAAAGCCTCAAGCAGGCTTTGGTGCGGGTGAATGCACTGTAGGTGACGTAAATTACTTTACGTCATATTTCCCGACAGGGCGAAAATGGCTAGAAAGTGGTAGATTGTGGCGTGAATGCCACAATTGAACATTTCGTCAGAAAACTGTTGGTTAAATTCATTTTAACCATAAAAAACAGGCTTTTTGGACGGTTTTTAGTCAGTTCGAGCGCTTTGCTCGGCGTAAATCGCGCAGACTTTGTGCAATTGCCGATTTAGTGGGCGCTTTGGCGCTGTTTTGGCACGCGTATTCCTCTTGTTTTTCCAAAAGCGATTTGGTCAACCTAGTCAACGAATTTCTGGAGGGAAATATGTCTCGAATCATTAAAGCATCGACGCTCGCCTTTTTGGCAGCCACAGCTGTATCTGGCGCCGCGCATGCAGGCGGTTTTGACCGCGGTGGCGTCAACATTGATCTGCTGTTTTCGCCTGAGCGGATTACAAGCGAAGCGACAGCCACATTTGTTGCGCCACAGCGCTCTATCGATAACATCGCACGCGGCTCCAACTCTGCAAATATCCCGGCCGTCCGGCAGGGCGCTATTGATGCGGCGGTTGCGGCAAACCGCGATACGTTGGTTCGCTCTGCGGTTGCTGCCGGCTTCATCCTGCAAACACAGGACCTTGATGCGATTGAGGCATTCGTGCTCAATCCTGCAAACCAAGCGACTATCGCCACTTTTTTGAGTAATCCGGCCCAAGCCGCGGCTGTTGACGCCACAATTGCGGCGCCTCAGTTTGCTCCGACACTTAGTGTCATTCAGGCAGGCGCAGAACAGGCCATTACCGCACAGGTAAATGCTGGTTTGGACGCTGCACTGGTTCCGGCAACGCAAAGCAATCTCGACATTGATAGTGATTTTGTCGTGCCACGCCTTGGCTGGAAAATGAGCGTCACCGACGACGCGGCCTGCTTGGGTACCTATTCAGAGCCTTATGGTGCCGACGCTAACTATGGCACCAACAATGCCTATTCGGCGACTGCCGTCTCTTTCGGTGTGGCAACACGTGACTATGGCTTGACCTGTTCGTACCGTTTTGACGGCCCTGAATTGGGTATCGGTAAATCATCGTTCCGCATCATCGGCGGTGTATCCTATCAGGAATTGACGGGCACGCAGCAGCGCCAGTCATTCCTCGATTTCGCCAATGCTGGTATCAATTCAATCGGTGGCATCACCAACACAGCGGGCATTGGGCGCTTTGATGTTGAGGGTGACTCAATCGGTTACCGCATTGGTGCCGCGTTTGAAGTGCCGGACATCGCGCTGCGCGCGGTCGTTTTGTATCATTCAAAATACGACTATGATTTGTCCGGTTTCCAGGACAACCGCGGCTTCGGTGCGCTTATTCCTGGTACGGCCCTTGTGCCAATTACCATGCAGACAGAAATTCCACAGGCCGTGGAAGTTAAACTGCAAACCGGCGTTGCCGAAGGTACACTCGCTTTCTTGAACGTCAAGTGGCAGGACTGGAGCCAGTTGGGCATTATCCCGATCGTTGGTGGCCGTAACCCGGCAACCGGTGGCGCAAGCAATCTATCGTTTGACCCGCTTTACCGCGACGGTTGGACCGTGACTGCCGGTGTTGGCAAGGTCATCAACGACTTCACCAATGGCTCATTGTCGCTGACTTGGGACCGCGGCACATCCACAACAACGGGTACACAGACCGACACGTGGACAATGGCTGCCGGCGTTTCCATCAATCCGAATGACAATGTTGAGTTCCGCTTCGGTGGTGCGCTCGGCCTGCTGACTTCCGGTGAATCTCTGCCTGCCGTCGGCGGCGATCCTGCCAACAATATCACCTACAGCTTCGGCAACGATGTTGTGTCGGCTGTTTCTGGTGGTCTACGCGTGAAATTCTAAGCTCTGCTTAGACAATGATCGAGTGAACCCGTCGCTTTTTAAGCGGCGGGTTTTTCTATTGAAAAAGATGTCGGCGGTCACGTTTTGTGACGATTCAGCAACACTCTTTTCCTATCAACTTCGCTATACATGTCACGGGCACATTTTGCCCCGTTTCTGTCATAAACCGAGCGCACCGATGGGAGTGCTCGCAAATATCGTGAGTCAAAGGACGTATTCCGATGGATAAACCAGTTTTCGACAAGTCAAAAATGCC
>JBAUIL010000070.1:0-1828 GCA_049682915.1 Ahrensia sp.
AGATGAATTTCCGCGCCGCGATGGCGCTTTGACAGATGATTGCTAGCCATGACTGACGACACCAAAACCACCATCGATTATTCCAAAACCCTCAACCTGCCGCAGACTGATTTCCCGATGCGTGCGGGCCTGCCTCAAAAAGAGCCTGAGATCATCGCGCGATGGCAGGAGATGGACCTGTACAAGCGCCTGCGCGAAGATGCGGCGGGCAAGCCTAAATATGTGCTGCATGACGGCCCGCCCTATGCCAACGGCAATCTGCACATCGGCCACGCGCTCAACAAAGTGCTCAAAGACGTCATCACCCGCAGCTTCCAGATGCGCGGCTATGACAGCAATTACGTGCCCGGCTGGGATTGCCATGGCCTGCCCATCGAATGGAAAATCGAAGAACAGTACCGCGCCAAAGGCCGCAACAAAGACGATGTGCCGATCAACGAGTTCCGCAAGGAATGCCGCGATTTCGCCACCCATTGGGTCGGTGTGCAGTCCGAAGAATTCGAACGCCTCGGCGTCACCGGCGATTTTAAGAACCCCTATCTGACGATGAATTTCGAGGCCGAAGCGATCATCGCCAACGAGCTGATGAAATTCGCCAAAACCGGCCAGCTCTACCGCGGCTCAAAGCCGATCATGTGGTCAGTGGTCGAACAGACAGCGCTGGCGGAAGCCGAGATCGAATATGAGATTTATGAGAGCGATACGGTTTGGGTGAAGTTTCCGGTTGTCACTGGATCCGACACATTGGCCGATGCCTCCGTCGTCATCTGGACAACCACGCCTTGGACGATGCCGGGCAACCGCGCGGTCTGTTATTCCGACCGCATCACTTACGCCCTGTATGAAGTAACTGCGACTGAACATGAATTCGGTCCGCAAGCTGGCGACAAGCTGATCTTTGCCGAACAGCTCGCGCCAGAATGCTTTGAGAAAGCCAAACTGGAATTCAAAAAACTGCGTGGTGTTACCGCCGACGAGTTGAGCGCGATCACGCTTGCCCATCCGCTGCGGGGCAAGGGCTACGACTTCGATGTGCCATTGCTCGCTGGCGACCACGTCACCGATGATGCAGGCACGGGCTTTGTGCACACTGCGCCCGGCCATGGCCGCGATGACTTTGAAATCTGGATGGCGCGTGCCAACGAAATCGCCGCGCGCGGCATCGACACCGCTATTCCGTTCACTGTGGATGACAAAGGTTTCTACACCGAAGACGCGCCGGGCTTCGGGCCTTCCGCCGAGGGTGGGGCGGCGCAAGTCATCGACCACAAAGGCAAAAAGGGTGACGCCAATAAGCGTGTCATCGCGGCGCTGATCGAGGCGAACAATCTGTTTGCGCGCGGTCGCCTGAAGCATGAATATCCCCATTCATGGCGCTCTAAAAAGCCGATCATCTTCCGCAACACACCGCAATGGTTTGTTTATATGGACAAGGAACTGCCGCTTCCCTCCGTGGCAGCACAAGGGAGCGCAGCGAGTGCTAGTGCGCGAACGGACGGCGGCGCGGATGCGTCGGCGGAAAACAAACAATTGAGCACGCTGCGCCAAACAGCACTCGCTGCCATCGACGACACACGCTTCGTGCCGGCTGCCGGCCAAAAGCGCCTGCGCGGCATGATCGAAGGCCGCCCCGACTGGGTGCTGTCGCGTCAACGCGCATGGGGCGTGCCGATCAGCGTATTCCGCCATGAGGAAACCGGTCAGGTGATCCCAGGGCCGGAATTCGACAAGTCGGACGAGTTGAGCGAGCGCATCATGGCGGCCTTCAAGGCTGAAGGTGCTGACGCCTGGTATGCCGATGGTGCCAAGGAGCGTTTTCTTGAGGGAC
>JBAUIL010000071.1:0-2401 GCA_049682915.1 Ahrensia sp.
CAATGGCCTCTTTGGCGGCTTCAGTCGCTGCCATGCCGGTTACCCGCAATGCATTGGCGCGAATTTCAGCACGTGCATCCTGCAGTCGGTTGATCGCATTCAAACCCACCGAGCTTGCCGCTTCAAAACCAACCGGTGCACCACCGCCCAACTGCTGATTGTCTGTAACAGACGCGTCTGAACCAAACAGGTCGGCGGCTGTTGCCGCGATGGCGTCGCCAACGTCACGCGATGGCACGTAACCGGAAATGGTCACCGCGTCACCACGCTCGGCAGTCCACTCATAGGGTGAAATTTGCGGCAGGCGAATGACCTTGCTGGCAAGGCTTGTGCCCGCAGGCAAATCGCCATCCCAAGCAGTATTTGCCGCAGCAAAGCTGTCGCCGTCTGTCGCTTCACCGTCAATCGACAGAGCATCCGCACGAAGCGTCGCGGTGCCATTGCGGATCCCGTTCAGACCAGTAACGGCGAACGCACCGCTTTGGCCCCAATCGATGCCGTCCGGCGCACCGGAAGCCAGCGAAATGCGGTCAACGATGTTGACGCCGTCCAGTGCTTCAGCCGCCTGAATGATGGCGGCTTTCGCCTCCGCGCTCGGGGCAACGCCATTGAGAACCAGCACATCGTCCGTTTTTGTAGCAACCAGCTCGTAGGTTCCACTTACCGGTGGCAGCGACACATTGGCTTGCAGCGCGTAGCCAGCCGGTGCCGACGCACCCAACCCGCCAGCCACATCGAATGCGTTGAGGTCCAGTGCCTGACCTTCAATGCTCATGTCCAAACCGGACAGCGAAGCAGAGCCTGCTGAGAAGTTTGGCAGATAGCCCAGTGAGTAGTCCGCCGCATCGACAAAGCCTTCCGGCGCACCAGCAGCGATCTGCATCTGATTGTTGATGGTCGCACCGGGGTTGACTTCAGCCGCACGCGCCGCGATGCGGTCACGCGCTTGCACTGTTGGCATCAGGCCCGTCAGCGTGACAGTGCCATCAGGTGCTTTCTGTGCATTCCAAACATAGGCGCCGTCCGCTGCTGGCGGTGCAATGTCCGCACTTGCAAGTGCTGCACCGGCAGGCAACGTGCCATTGGCCGCTGTGGAAGCCGCATCAAAAGCCGCACTGTCGATTGCGGTACCCTCAATGGCATAATCAAGATTGTTGGTCGACACCTTGCCCGTTGCCAGGCTTGGCAATTGACCCAGACCGAACGCAGTCAAGTCTTGAAAACCGTCAGGCGCACCGCTGGCAACTTGGAGATTGTTGACGATTGTCGCGCCTTCATTTGCATTGGCTGCTTGCGTTGCAATATCTGCACGCACCTGCGCTGATGGTGCAAAACCCTCCAGCACGATCTGATTGTCGGCTGATTTGCTGGCGCTCCAAGTGTAGTTGCCCTCCAAGGTGGGCGCAATGATCGACGCATTGGCAAGGCTCGCACCGGCAGGCAAATCGCCATTGGCTGCAGTGGCAACCGCATCAAAGGATGCACTGTCAGCCGCAACACCGCTGATCGAATAGTCAAGATCCGAGGTCGACACCGAGCCGGACTCAAGGCCGTTCAATTGTGTCAGCCCGAACGTCGTCAGTGCCGAAAAGCCCTCCGGTGCACCGGCAGCGACCTGCAAGCCATTGACCACTGTCGCACCCGGATTGGTTCGGATAGCTTCCGCTTCGATGGCGGCACGCGCTTCAACAGAAGGCGCAAAACCATTCAGTGTGATCTGATTGTCTGATGATTTAGATGCCACCCAAGTGTAGGAGCCATCGCGCGCAGGCGGGATAATGGTTGCACTGGCAAGCAAAGCATCGGATGGCAATGTGCCATTGGCCGCTTCGAAAACAGCGTCAAACGAAGCGCTATCAATCGCCGTGCCATTGATGGAGTAGGCGAGATCAGAAAGTGATGACGTGCCGGTAGACAGGCCAGACAGTTGGCCGAGACCAAACGCGGTAAGCTGTTCGAAGCCCTCAGGCGCGCCGGTGGCAATTTTCAGGTTGTTAGTGATTGTTGCGCCTTCATTGGCGCTTGCAGCTTGCGCTTCAATTGCATTGCGCGCATCCAATGACGGGGCAAAACCTTCCAGCGTGATTGCGCCATCTGCCGCTTTGGATGCAGACCAAACATAAGGACCATCAATTGCAGGTGGCGTAATGTTGGCAGCGACCAGTGTTCCAGCATCGGGCAACCCATTGGTTGCGCGCGCCAGCTCCGCCTCATACGCTTCTGCATCGGCGGCAACACCGCTCACAGTGTAATCCGCGTTAGACAAAGCAACCTCTCCGGTTTGCAGATTGCCCAATTGGCTCAAACCGAATGCAGCGAGCGCCGCGTAGCCATCGGGCGCACCACGCGCCAATGTCATTTCATCGGTCACATTGATGCCAGGCAAAGCGGTTTGCGCTGC
>JBAUIL010000072.1:0-12935 GCA_049682915.1 Ahrensia sp.
ATCACCCGCGTCTGCGGCTGCATCAATCGCAATGCGCTGCGCCCAGTCCAGTTCGACCGGCGGTGCGGCGACCACCAGCGGACCGCCGAAATTGTCGATCGGTAGGCCGCTTTGGGCGACGGCTTCCTGTGTTGCCGCATGGGCGAAAACATAAGTCCGGTCCAGCGCCGAGGTTGAGGCGTCGCACATGAAGTCAATCGTGCCGGCGATGGTGGTGCGCAAATGATCTGTTGGGAAGCGTGAGATGCGGTGAATGCCCGATTTGCCCGCCGTCAGATTTCGCCAATTGTCTTGCCAACCTTGGCCCAGCGATGAAACGACGCCGATGCCGGTGATGGCGATGATGGGACGGCCAGCGTGATCGGTTGTCGCGGACATGGCTTATTGCTCCTGGTGCCGGCTCAATACGACAACGCCTTCTGCGTTGACGTGGCCCACAGTCGTGACGGCAATTTTGGCGGGTGCGTCAATATCGCCTTTCACAAGCACGCTTTGCGGCACTCTTGCATGCTTGAGCGCGAGGGTTGCGACTGCCGTTGCCATAAAGGGTTGTGCCTCGCGCAGCGATCCAGTCAGGCTGGTCACTTCGCCATAGGGTTTGGCAGTGGTGTCGAGATAGGATTTTTCCATATCTGTGCGCGGCTGTGCGCCGCTGGCAGCGGACATGATGAAATCCGCCTGCGCCACGCCGGTTTGCTCGGCTAGCCGTGACAAACGCTCGGCGGTTTTTTCGTTGGAACCTATATCGCCTGCAACAGCATCGATGGTCGCATAGATGGTTGCGCCGCGTGCCCGCGCGTGGGCTTCTTCTTCCAACACCAGAAACGCGCCGCCTGAGCCGGTGATCATGCCGCTGTCGTCGCCTGATTGCTCGAAAACGCGTTGATGGCTGCCGACGCCAAGCACTTTTGCCAGTTCAGAGCGCAACAAAACATCGACATGCTCGGCATTGAAGCTACCACCGACCAAGGCATGGGTGGATTGCCCGGACCGGATGCGCGCGCTGGCAATATCCATGGCTGAGATGGCTGACCCTTCTTCGCCCATAAAGGTGCGCGAGGAGCCGGTGACTTTGTGCACAATGGAGATGTTGCCCGCCAGCAGATTGGAGAGTTGCGCCAGAAACAAAGTCGGGCGCAATTCGGTGGTCAGCTTTTGGTTGATTAGCACGTCGGCATCATTGGTGCCTGACGCGGCGCTGGCCAAGATTTGCTCATCGACTTCGACATCGCGCTCACCGCCACCGGCCGCAATAATCATGTCCATGGTCGATGTCAGCGCTTCAACGCCCTTGATGCCGGCGTCTTCAAGGGCCAAACCGGCTGTGAATGTACCGATGCGCTGCCATGCTTCCATCTGGCGTTGGTCGCCGCGCTTGGGAATTTGTTGTGACCAGTCAACCTCTACCATCGGATGCACGGGGTAGGGTGCGAAGCGCTGCGTATCGATGTTGGGTGCCGCGTTGGCCTCAAGCGCATCCCAATGGGCTGTCGCACCAATGCCGACGCTGCTCAACAGGCCAATACCTGTAATCACCACGGTTTTGGATGCGGTCATTGCGGTGGGCTCCTGCCGATGCCGAGGGGATCTAGCGCTTATTTTGCGGCGACGAGTTCGTCAATCTTTGTGCAAAGATTGCCCAATACGAAATATTCCTCGGTTGGCGCTTTGCCCTCATTGACGTCCTGGGTCCACTGTTCGAGCGGAATTTTGATGCCAAATTCTTTGTCGATGGCGAACACAATGTCGAGAAAGTCGAGGCTGTCGATGCCGAGGTCGTCGATTGTATGGCTTTGCGGTGTGATTGTGTCGCGGTCGATTTCGCTGGTGTCTGCGATGATGTCTGCCACTTTTTCAAAGGTCGTTGCCACGATAATGTCCTCTTGGTTCAGGCGCGCAGTGCTGGAGACTGCGATATTATTTCTGAGCGGGTGTCTAAACGGTTTGACGCGTAAGGAAAAGGCTGTTCTTACAATTCTATTTTTGTAACACATCCGGTGTCGCAACGCCTTTTGGTCTGTGGCGCATCGATCCGCTGAAGCAATATATAAGGAAGCTCAATGTCCGCGAATTTTGTATCTCTTCTCCATCAAGCAAATTACATCGGTGGCCAATGGGTTGGTGCTGACAGTGGTGAGACAATTGAGGTCAATAATCCGGCCGATGGTAGCATTCTGGGCACGATTCCCTTGGCTGGCAAAGCTGAAACCGAGCGCGCCATTGCGGCAGCCGCAGCAGCTTTTCCCGGTTGGCGCAAGACCACCGCGCTCCACCGTGCCAATCTGTTGATGAAGCTGCACGACATCATCTTGGACAAACAGGAAGAACTGGCGCGGTTGTTGACCGCTGAGCAGGGCAAGCCGCTGGCAGAATCGCGTGGCGAGGTTGCGGGTTCGGCGGCCTATATCCGCTGGTATGCCGAAGAAGGCCGGCGCGTTTATGGTGACCTGGTGCCGAGCCCGATTGCGGGTCGTCGATTGATGGTCATGAAGGAGCCTGTCGGCGTGGTTGCCGCCATCACACCGTGGAATTTTCCATCGTCGATGATTGCCCGAAAAATCGGCCCGGCGCTCGCCGCGGGCTGTACAACTGTCATCAAACCGGCGGAAGCAACACCGTATTCCGGCTTGGTGTGGGCTGCCTTGTGTGAGGAAGCCGGTTTTCCTGCAGGCACCGTCAACATCGTTACCGGTGATCCCGCGGCCATCGGCCAGGCCATGTGCGCCAGCGACGATGTGCGCAAGATTTCGTTCACCGGCTCAACGCGGGTCGGCAAAATCCTGCTGGCACAGGCTGCTGAAGGCGTCAAAAAAGTGTCGATGGAACTGGGTGGCAACGCGCCGTTCATCGTGTTTGATGACGCCGATATTGACCGCGCGATTGAAGGTGGCATGGCGGCGAAGTACCGCAATGCCGGCCAAACCTGCGTTTGTACCAACCGGTTTTATGTTCAGGCAGGCATTTACGATGAATTCGTCAAGCGTCTGTCGGCAGCATCCGCCGCGATGCGTGTCGGTGACGGCGCCGATGACGGCGTTGTTCAAGGGCCGCTGATCAACGAGATGGCCTTGGGCAAGGTAGAGGAATTGCTCGGTGATATGGTGGAAAAAGGCGGTCAGGTTGTGACCGGCGGCAAGCGCCACGCATTGGGTGGTACGTTCTTTGAACCGACTGTTGTCAGCGGCGCAACCCAGGATATGCGCATCGCCCGCGAGGAGGTCTTCGGGCCGGTTTCTGCGGTATTTAAGTTTAATACCGAATCAGACGTTATCGAAATGGCAAACGCCACCGACTACGGTTTGGCTGCTTTCGTCTATACCAATGCACTTGGATGTGCGTGGCGCGTGATGGAAGGGTTAAAATATGGCCTGGTGGGCGTCAATGAGGGGGTTATTGCAACACCTGAAGCGCCATTTGGTGGAGTTAAACAATCCGGCCTTGGCAAAGAAGGCGGGCACCAGGGAATCGAAGATTACCTCGACGTCAAATACGTTTGTATCGGCGGGCTGGGGTTGTAAGCGCAAGTTGAGTAAGACAAAAATTGAATGGTTGAATATTGGGGTTTGAGTGATGACGGCCAGTCCGTGGAGCGCGTCATTATCAGCAATGGCACGCTGACAGCTTCAGTGATTACGCTGGGTGCCACGCTGCAAGATTTGCGCTTGGAAGGGCACCCCCACTCCCTAGTGCTGGGCTTTGACTCTTATTTCGACTACGCCCAGCAAGAAGCCTATGTGGGTGGCATTGTTGGCCGTGTTTCAAACCGGATTGGCGGCGGCGCCTTTACACTCGATGGAAAGAATTACACGCTTGACCGCAATGAGGGCAGCAACACGCTGCATGGCGGTGCAGCGGGCTTTGACAAGTTGCCTTGGCGTATCTTGTCTGCCGGTGATGATTTCGTGACAATGGAATTGCGCAGCCCCGACGGTGATATGGGCTTTCCCGGTACGCTGCTGGCTGACGTGCGCTACCGGATTGTGGGTGAGGCGACGCTGGAGGTTGTTCTTAGAGCCCAAACCGACAAGCCAACCGTGTGCAGTATGTCCCAGCACAGCTATTTCAATTTGCATGATGGTGGGGCGTCCGCGATAGATAACCATGTTTTATCCGTACATGCAGCGCGCGTTGTGGCCGTCGATGCGTATGATGTGCCCGATGGTTCTTTGACGCAAGTGGCAGACACGGAGCTGGATTTCACTGCCGCGCGACCAATCGGGGCGACCATGCTGGATATCAATTATTGCGTTGGCGAGGAACGCCGCGCGCTGCGTCCGGTGGCGCGGCTTGCGGGCAATAGTGGTGTGACCATGGAGATTGCCACCACCGAACCCGGCTTGCAGCTTTATACTGCAGATTACCTGGAGCGGACCCCGGCGCGTGAAAGCGGTTTGCAATATAAAGCGCGGTCGGGCATCTGCCTTGAGCCGCAAGTATGGCCTGATGCGGTCAACAAGCCACATTTTCCCAGCGCGCGGCTGGACCCCGGCGAGACGCTGCGTCAGGAGACTACCTACGCGTTTTCAAAAATGACCAATTAGAGCATTTCCGCTTTTGGTTGAATCAGCAATCGCTGCCTTTCGCTGCGCTCAAACGCGTTTGCTGATACTCTAGATGACCCAACCTGAACCGGAATTGCTCTAAACTGTTGGCTTGATGCCTCACTCAATGGCGGTTGCGTGCGCGCAACCAGCTTTCGAGATGGACGGCATGCGCACTGCCTGCGTCCAACGCAAAGATGTAGGCTTGGGTGTAATAGAACGCGGCAGACGCTTCATCGCCCTTGTGTTCCATCCGGCTGGCCGCTTTCTCATACAGGGCCGCCATTGCTGCGGCATCGCCACTCGCGTGGGCTGCCAAGAGCTGCTTTTCCAGTTCGCTGCTTGTTGGCGTCGTCGCATGCATGGCAGTCAGCCATCAATGTTGAGAAGGCGCTTGGCGAGCCATTGGTGAAAAATATGGGTGGGGCTGTCCATGACGGGTGAGAAACGACCGCCGTCAAAGCCACTGGCATTTCTGCCGCGCTGCATGCCTTCAACGACGAAAATGTCTTCCTCAAAAACCGTTTTCCAAAGAGCCGCATTGCGCACCCGCAGCGTTTCGCGTCCGGGGCCGGTATCACTCTGCTGGTGGTAGTAAATTTCAACACGCTCGATGGATTTATCGTGCGCTTGCGGTTGGATGATAATCGCGAATGAGTGGTCGCGGTGCACACCAAGCAACACATTGGGATACAGCGCGACATATTCGGCAGCCGTGTCCCATTTGGGCGATAGATTGTCGGCATCACCGAAAACACTGCCATCGGCCTCATCTTTCAACTGACGATAAACCAGTGTGCCCTGACCGGAATAGGCGTCGGGCTGTTCGATATTGTAGTGGTCTTCGAGCCGCGAATAGGTGTTCAGGCCCGGATGAACCCAAGGCAGGTGATAGCTTTCGCAATAGTTTTCTACCGCGAGCTTCCAATTGGTGTTGAGGCTCAATTCGAAGCAGGAGTCCGCGCCACCGTGGAATATCGGCTGGTCAAATTCCGACCAGCGGTCGATCAGATCGCGGTGCATGTCCTCAAACGGTGCGGCGGTGCCTGACAGATTAATGAAAATGATATCGCGCCAGATGTGGCTGCGCACCTCGACCAGCCCGAGCGTATCGCGGTCAATATCTTGATGACTGTTCTGGCCGGGGCCGCCGACATGTGGCGTGGCTTTCAGTTTACCATCCAGATCGTAGCACCAGGAATGATAGGGGCAGCGGATGGCACCGCGGATGGGGCCTGGCTCGGTCACAAGGATCATGCCGCGGTGGCGGCACACATTGTGAAACACCCGGATGACGCCATCGCGCCCGTGCACCAGCAAAAGCGGTTGGCCGAGAAAGTCCACCGGTTTGGTAAAGCCTGGCTCTGGCACATCGCGGGTAATGGCGATGGCTGGCCATGTGTCGAAAAACAACGGCTTTTTCTCTGCGTCAAATATCGCCGCGTCATTGTAGTGGGCGTTCGGCAGGCCGCTGGCGGTCGCAACCGGTGCCATGACTTTGGCTAAAGCCGTTGTGTCGAACAATACTGTTTTGTGTACCGTCATCAAAGCCTCCCAACCATGACACAGCTTGGCCTGCCGGGCGGCGATTGGCGATGCCTGATCAAGAACTGAACATTGTCATTTGCGACATTGACCCGATACGCCGCAGTTGACGCTAAAATATGTTTCATTTACTCCACTTTTAGAAAGTGAGGGCTGCGCCTTGGCAAAAACAGGACTGAAAACACTGGCTTGGGTCTTTGCCAGCCTTTGCATCTTGCCGATCGTATCGGTGATGTTTTCAGCGCTCGGCGGCTCTCTGGAGACATGGAACAGTTTGGCGTCGAGTGTCATGCCGCGCTTTGTCTGGACGACGCTTCAACTGGTCATTCTTGTCGGCTTGGGTTCTGCCATTATCGGCACCGGCACGGCCTGGTTGGTGGCGATGTGTCGTTTTCCAGGCAAGCGGGTGTTGGAGATTGCGCTGGCGCTGCCGTTTGCCTTTCCGGCCTATGTACTGGCTTATGCCTATACCGATTTACTGGATCATCCCGGCGCGGTGCAAACGGCACTGCGTGCGCTGACCGGGTGGGGGCCGCGCGACTATTGGTTCCCCGAAGTGCGGTCTTTGGGCGGGGCGGCGGTGATGCTGACTTTCGTGCTCTATCCCTATGTTTACTTGCTCGCGCGGGCCGCGTTTTTGCGCCAATCACCGACGGCCTATTATGCCGCGCGGACGATGGGGCACTCACCCTATGCCGCGTTTTTGCGGGTCAGCCTACCGGTGGCGCGCCCGGCCATCGCAGGCGGTGTCATTTTGGTGCTGATGGAAACAATCGCAGACTTTGGCACCGTCGCGCATTTTGGAGTGCAGACATTTGCCACCGGCATTTACCAGGCATGGTTTGCCATGGGCGACCGGGCGGCGGCGTCTCAATTGGCGTTTTGTCTGATGATTGTGGCCCTGTTTCTGGTGGTGCTGGAACGTGTCCAGCGCGGTGGACGCCGCCACCATGAGGCGGGCCGCAAGCTGGAAATTATGATGCCACACCAACTAACGGGCTGGCGTGCGGCGGGTGCGACGCTGTTTTGCCTGCTTCCGGTGCTTATCGGATTTCTCATCCCGCTGGTTGTGCTGTTTGAGATGGCAATATCGTCGGGGCAAAACCCGCTCACCGAGCGCTATCTGCATTTCATCAGTAATTCGCTGACCGTGTCGTCGATTGCCGCAGTGGTGACCGTTATCGGCGCTTTGTTTGTCGGCTACCGGTCGCGGCTGCACCCGGGACGCGCGGCGAGCGTTGCCAAGACCTTGACCGGCATTGGCTATGCGCTGCCGGGCGGCGTTGTTGCGGTGGGGGTGCTGGTACCGCTGGCGGGCTTGGATAATGCGGTTGACAGCTATTTGCGCGCAACCTTCGGCATCTCGAGCGGGTTGCTGTTGTCAGGGTCTATCTTTATTTTGATTTTGGCTTATGCGGTGCGCTTCATGGCGGCGGCTCTCTCATCATTTGACACCGGCATGTCGCAGATCAAACCCAATATTGACAGTGTGGCGCGCTCACTGGGGTGCACGGAAAGCCGCATGTTGTGGCGGGTCCATTTGCCGCTGATGCGTGCGAGCCTGTTGACCGGCCTATTGATCGTATTTGTGGACACGATGAAGGAGCTGCCCGCGACGCTGATCTTGCGGCCGTTTAACTTCGACACTTTGGCGGTGCAGGCGTACCGCTTGGCGTCTGACGAGCGACTGGCGCAGGCCGCTGTGCCCTCGCTTGTTATCGTCGCTTTCGGTCTGCTGCCGGTGATTATCTTGTGTCGCACGATTGCCGCGTCCCGGCCCATGCACCACAGCCAGCGCGACAAGCGTGCGGGCCTGCGTTTTGTGCCGGTCGTGGACAAACAAAAGGCCGATGCGCTGTAGGGTCAGGACCTATTAATTTGACTGAATTGGTGGCGATTAATTTGCTCGGTGGTTAGGCGCAAGACCGCAGGAAGGCTATTGCCTTTCAAGGTCTTGCAACGCGATCCACCGATCAAAGTAATGCCATCCTTTGGACGTTTGTTAGGACTGCGATCTTCGTCGTCAAAAGGCTTGGCCGGGCCACCAGCCCGCCCTGCGCCTTTTTCCTAGAATATCTGGTCCTATCAAACGCCAATTTAGTCAAATTAATAGGTCCTGACCCTAGAGCGCACCGGCCTTGTTCCATCTCTATCGCAGTTTTTATTTATTTGTAGCCGACGCTATTCCAAACGCGTTGGGCAGCCGCTTGGTTTTCACCCAGTGCGGACAGGTTCAAATCGTCTGATTTGAACGCGCCGAGCTGATTGACGGAAGCCGACAGCGCAACGCCTTCGACGGCGGGATATTCGTCATTGCCTGCAGCGAAATAGTTCTGCGCGCTGTCGGACGCCAAATATTCCAGAAATTTCACTGCGTTTTCGCGGTTGGGCGCATTCTGCAAAACGCCACCGGCAGACACGTTAATGTGTGCGCCATTACCATCCTGGTCTGGGAAAACGATGCCAATGGCGTCGGTTGAGTCACTCAAGCCATCAACCCCGGTGCGCAGCGCACGCGCGAAATAATAGGTGTTGGCCAATGCAATGTCACACTCACCTGACACGATGCCGCGCAGCTGGTCGGTATCGCCGCCTTGCGGTTCGCGGGCAAGATTGTCTTTCAGGCCCTGCGCCCAAGCGGTTGCCGCTTCTTCGCCATTGTGGGCGATTTGTGCGGCGAGGATGGACTGCATGTAAATGTTGCTGGATGAGCGCGCGCACACCATGCCTTTGTATTTCGGGTCGGCGAGGTCGGCATAGGTTTGCGGTGGCTCGCTCACGCGCTCCTTGTCGTAGAAGATGGCCCGCGCACGGGTGGAAAAGCCGAACCATTTATTGTCTTTTTCCTGCAACGCGGCGGGGATGCGCTCTTCAAGCATGTCGCTGTCAACAGGCGACAACAGATCAGCCTGGACGGCGCGCCAGATCCGCCCGGCGTCAACAGTCAACAAGATGTCCGCCGGGCTGTTGGCACCTTCGGCTTTCAGGCGCTCGATCAACTCATCAGCATCGCCCTCAATCCGGTTGATGGTGATGCCGGTTTGTTCTTCGAAGTCAGAATAGAGACGCTCATCGGTGTCGTAATGACGCGACGAGTAGAGGTTCAATTCGCCCTCAGCATGGGCCGAACCGACGAGGCCACCGATTGCGGTGGAAGCTGCCAGCAGGGTTACAAAGAGTGATTTAGACATGGTATCTCCGATTTCAGTTTAAACATGATTGTTTTTGTCATGTTTGATTGTGTCAAATCACAGGACGCTCTGCGCTGTCAATCGGGTCGGTGCTAAAATATGACAAAAAGAGTAAGTTTTTTCTGGAATGGTTCCAAACTGGTTGGTATAAGGCGCGCAGGAGCCTGCCATGAAGCTGACAAAACAAACCGATTACGCCTTCCGCATTTTGATGTTTTGTGCGGCCAGCGGTGACCGGCTGAGCCGTGTTGCCGATATTGCGCGCGTCTATGGCGCGTCCGAGCCTTTCCTTTTCAAAATTTTGCAGCGGTTGGTCGATGGCGGTGTCATCGAGACTGTGCGCGGGCGCGCGGGCGGTATTCGGTTAGCGCGCCCGGCCGATCAAATCACGCTGGCTGATGTGGTGCGCCTGACTGAAGACAATTTCGCCATTGCCGAGTGTTTTGAGCCCGGTGAAACCGACTGCCCTCTGGTTTCAACGTGTCGGTTGACCAGTGCGTTGCAGGAAGCGCTGGGCGCGTTTTTCACCGTGCTTGAACGATACACGGTTGATGATCTCGCCAAGCCGAGCGCTGCGGTGATCTCGCTTCTGGCGATGTTGGAAACCAAACCGGTTTTACCCAAAAGCACGCACTAAGTCTTTCATGACGCCTTGCGGGTTTTGTCTGAGCACCTAAAACTATCGCGGTGAACCAATGCTAGGGGGGGGCGGCATGGGCGGCTACATACTCGCAATTGATCAGGGCACGACGTCGTCGCGGGCCATTATATTTGATGCCAGCCAAGCCATTATGGGCAGCGCGCAGAAAGAGTTTACCCAGCACTTTCCATCGTCAGGTTGGGTCGAACACGATCTTGAAGAAATATGGGAAGGTGTGCTGGAAGTTTGCCGTGGCGCAATCGCTAATGCCGGTGTGAGTGCTTCCGACATTGCGGCAATCGGCATTACCAATCAGCGCGAGACTGTTGCTGTTTGGGACCGCAAAACCGGTGCGCCGGTTGCCAGAGCGATTGTGTGGCAAGACCGGCGGACGTCGTCGATGTGTGAGGCGCTAAAACAGGCGGGCCACGAGAAAACCTTTACCGACAAAACCGGCTTGCTGCTCGACCCTTATTTTTCGGGCACAAAACTGGCTTGGATGCTGGATCATGTGGATGGCCTGCGTGCGCGGGCTGATGCGGGTGAGGTGGCTTTCGGCACGATTGACAGTTTTCTCATCTGGCGTCTGACCGGCGGGCAACACCACGTGACGGACGCAACGAACGCCGCGCGCACACTGATCTACAACATCAAAGAGAACCATTGGGATGATGCGTTGCTCGGTCTTCTCAACATCCCCGCTTCTTTGTTGCCTGACGTGCTGGATTGCGCAGCGGATTTCGGCACCACCGATGTCGATCTGCTGGGTGCTGCCATTCCCATTTGCGGGGTGGCCGGTGACCAGCAGGCAGCGACTATCGGCCAGGCGTGCTTTAAGCCGGGCATGTTCAAATCCACCTATGGCACAGGTTGCTTTGCCTTGCTGAACACGGGCGCAGATTTTGTGCCGTCAACCAACCGGTTGCTGACCACGATTGCCTATCGGTTGAATGGCGAGACGACCTACGCTTTGGAAGGTTCAATCTTCATGGCCGGAGCGTCCGTGCAATGGCTTCGTGACGGTTTGAAGATCATCGATGACGCTGCCAAGACCGGGGCCATGGCGCAGCAGGCGGACCCGACGCAAGATGTCTATGTTGTGCCGGCCTTTGTCGGCCTCGGCGCGCCCTATTGGGATGCGGATGCGCGCGGCGCGATGTTCGGGCTAACGCGCGGCACGACCGCCAATGAAATCGCCAAGGCCACGCTTGAAGCGGTGTGCTACCAGACACGCGACCTGTTGGAAGCGATGCGCAGGGACTGGCCGGGTTCCGATGAAGCGGACACCACCTTGCGCGTGGATGGTGGCATGGTCGCCTCAGACTGGACGATGCAGTGTCTGGCCGACATGCTGGATGCACCGGTGGACCGGCCACGGGTGCTGGAAACAACCGCTTTGGGTGCCGCGTGGCTTGCCGGGTCCCATGTGGGTGTGTGGCCGGACATGGCCGGGTTTGCCGCCACCTGGCAGGTGCAGCGCCAATTTTCGCCAACAATGGATGCGGAGACCCGAGACCGTAAATATGCCGGTTGGCAGGATGCGGTAAGCCGGACGTTGAGCACACATGGCTGAGATATCCGTCACCTTGCTGGGCACCAAAGGCGGGCCGGCGGTCTATCCTGCCTCAGACCGCATGCCGACATCCAGCCTGCTGCAGATCGATGATTTGAACATCGTCATTGATTGCGGTCTGGGGGTCGCTGCGGGTCTGGTCCGCGCGGGCGTCCATCTGCGTGACTTGTCTGTGGTCGTCATTACGCACCTGCACTCAGACCATTATCTGGAGCTCGGCCCGCTGCTGCACACGGCGTGGACTGCTGGGCTGCGCACGCCGGTGCGTATCATTGGACCAAAGGGGCTGGACGCATACTGGTATGGCTTTCTTCAATCCATGGCGTTCGATATCGAAACACGGATCACCGATGAGGGACGGCCTGATTTAGCCGGGCTTGTCACGATCGAAGTGATCTCCGATCAGGTCATGCTCGGCGATGGTGTGTTGATGAAGGCCTTGCGCAATCAACATCCGCCCATCATCGACAGTTTTGCGCTGCGCTTTGAAAGCGATGGTAAGTCGATCGTGTTTTCCGGCGACACGGCACCGTTTGACGGGCTTGGCGCATTTGTGGAAGGCGCTGATTTGCTTGTTCATGAAGCCATGTTCGCCGATGGTGTGGACCGCTTGGTGGCGCGGGTGGGCAATGGTGAGCGGCTGAAGCAGCACTTGGAAGCCAGCCACACGCGCACGGAGGATGTGGGCGCTTTGGCGCATCGTGCTGGCGTCAAAGCGCTGGCGCTTAACCATTTGGTGCCAAGCGATGACCCGACGATTAGTGATGCCGACTGGTTGGCGACCATCCGTAGCAGTGGCTATGGCGGGCCGACCTTTATCGGGCGTGATGGGATGCTGCTCGTCGTTTAGGCCGCTTTTTGAGCGAGGCCGCCATGCTCGACCAGAAACTCCACCACATCGGCGACGCCTTGGCCGCGCTTGAGATCGGTGAAGATATGCGGGCGGCCCTTGCGGTTGGTTGTCGCGTCACTCTGCATCTGCTCGAGGTCAACACCGACATGAGGGGCCAGGTCCGCCTTGTTGATGATGAGAAGATCAGACCGTGTGATCGCCGGGCCACCTTTGCGGGGAATATCTTGGCCCTGGCAAACAGAGATCACATACAGCGTCAAATCCGCCAAATCCGGTGAGAATGTCGCCGCGAGATTGTCGCCGCCGCTTTCGATGAAAATAATGTCGAGATCAGCGTGGCGCTCGTTCATCGCGTCAATGGCGCGCAGATTGATTGAGGCGTCTTCGCGGATAGCAGTGTGCGGACACCCGCCGGTTTCCACGCCCATAATGCGGTCTTCGGACAGCGCTTGCATGTGCACCAACGCGTCCGCATCCTCGCGGGTGTAGATGTCATTGGTGATGACGGCCACCGAGTAAAGATCGCGCATGGCTATACAAAGGGCCGCAGTCAAGGACGTCTTGCCGGAGCCGACCGGGCCGCCAATACCAA
>JBAUIL010000073.1:0-13681 GCA_049682915.1 Ahrensia sp.
AGAAAATCAGGTGCTGGCGCTTGAAATCAAACTGTTGAGACTGCGTGCGGAGATCGACAAGCAGGCAGAATTCCAAGTGTCGCCGGACCTCGCCGCCAAAGCGCCTGCAGTGGCCGACTCCGAGACCAGGCTGTTTTATGCCCGCAGCGACGAATATGCGACTGGCCGTGCTGCACTGTCAAAATCGCTGGAATTGCATGCCCGTGAAGAAGAAATACTGCAGCGCTCGGTGAACCGCCGCACCGCGCCGGAAATCGATCTGGTCAAAGCGCGCCAGGCCAAGCAGGATGTGCAGGCGCAACTGACCGGGCTAGATAATGAATATGTGCTATCGCGCACGGAGGAATATTCAACCGTGCTGACCGAGTTGACCCAGTTGCGCGCCAACCTTGCCAGCCGACAGGACCAGCTGACCCGCACCGTCCTGACCGCGCCCACGCGCGGCATCGTCAACAAGGTGCTGATCACCACAATCGGCGGCGTTGCGCCGCCCGGCGAACCCATCTTGGAATTGACACCGCTGGACGATGAGTTGCGCATTGAAGCAGAAATTCCGCCCAAGGATATCGCCTTCATCTATCCGGGCATGCGTTCAACCATCAAACTGTCGGCATTTGACTACACGATCTACGGCTCGTTTGAAGGCGAGGTGCTGCATGTCAGTGCTGATACGTTTGAAAAGCCCAATGGCCGCGACAGCGCGCCCTACTACAAGGTGCAAATTGCGCTGAAAGACAACACATTATCAGCCAATGGCAACACGATTGAAGTGCGCCCCGGCATGTTGGCGGATGCCGAACTGCATGTCGGCAAAAACACCGTCATCGGCTATCTGGTCAAGCCGCTATTCAAGGCCTCCTTGGCTTTCCGCGAGCCGTAGGGCCCGTTTGCCGCCAGCCGCGTTTAACGCGCCATTAACCATAGATATTTACTGATTGTTATGGTTGCGATTGCCTCGCAGCCCGCAGCGCATGGGTGCTGCGCCACGCACGTAAACCGCTCAGGGTTGCGTGCAGTTACGAGGCGCACGGTGAAACAAGCGGCAATATCGAGGGTGTTATGTGCGGTAGGTTTTGCCCTGCTCTTGGCAGGCTGTGGCACATCTTCGTTTAATCGCGACGGCTACGCCTCGGGCAAATCGGCAAAAGTGGTCTTTAGCAAAGCCAACGCCACTGATCGCGATATAACAAAGTCCGATGCTGACAGCAGTATCCGGACTGACCCTGTCACCACGGCCAGCGTGCAAGCCCCCGCAGTCTCAAGACCATCCACCGGCATTAGCGACGCCTATGCCCATATCGCCGAAGCGACCAACAACACACGCGGCTTTGCCGAAGAGGCAACCATCCGCAGCAGTGAACAGAAGCTCGCTGCCCACAAATATTCGCTGTTTCCACAAATCACACCCAATGCTTCAGTCAACCATGAGGGTGAACCGGTTGCGCAATTGCAGGTCGAGCAGGTGCTTTATGACAGTGGCCGCTACAGTGCCACCCGCCAAGCACTCCTGGGTGAACAAGCGCAAACTAAGGCCGACCTGGATATCCAGCGCAATTCACGCATTGCCGAAGCAATTCTGACCTATATTGATTTTCACTACGCGCAGGATGCAGCCGCCGTTTCGGCGCGCACGGCAGAGCTGTTTGAGCGTTTTGGCAAGCAGGCACAATCGCGCATTGAAGATGGGTTGGGCGATGTTTCCGAGCGTGATCTTTTCGAATTGAAGTTGCTTGAAGCGCAGGCGGATCAGCAGAATTTTGACCAGCAGGCCCAAACCAATCAGCGTAAGCTGCGCCGGTTGGCCGATATCGATATGCCGGACCAGAAGCCGGCGCGTTTTGCCGGTGATTTTGCCCATGAATTGGCGCCAAGCGTGCGCAAGGCAGCGGCGGAAAAAGACTATGCGGCTGCCGGTGTCGCGCTGGAAAAAGCGCAGTGGCTGCCAATTGTCGCACTTGGCGGCTCCATTGGTATGGATCGTCATGGCTTTGAAACAGACACCGCCGAAGGCCGTGTGAATGTTTCGGTCAGCAAGCCACTGAGCTGGGGCTTGGGCAGTTCGTTGAAGGCGTCAAAAAGCGAGCTGGAAGCCAGTCGCCTGCGCTACGATGAGACCTTGCGCGATGTCAGCGACCGTTTGGCTTTGCTGCAGTTGGAGATTGACCACGCCAGCAACAAAATCGAGCGTCTGGCCAAGGTTGCAGAAGCAAGCGAGGTCCGGCTCAACCGGTTCGAAGATCAGTTCCTGACCGGTTCTGCCAGCCTTGTGGAAGTCGTTGGTCTGGTTGAAACCTACAAGAAGTCAAAGATGAACTTGGTAGAAGCGCACTACGACATTTTGCGCAGTGAACTTGAAATGGCACAGATTGCCGGCGTTCTGCACACCGGCAATCCATAAGCACACAGAGTGATTGCTCAGTAAGCACCGCGACCAAACAAAACGGCCCGACCGGTCAGCGCGAGGATCATGATGTCGAGCAGCAGTGACTTTGATCGGGCATAGGCGACATCCATGCTGACCATCGCGTCAAAGCCGATATCAGCGCGGCCTGAGACCTGCCAGATGCCTGTGATGCCGGGCTTGCAGGCCAAGCGACCATGGGCATGCTTTGGATAGGCTTCGACTTCTGACTGCAGGGCAGGGCGCGGACCCACGAGGCTCATTTCACCCGTCAGCACGTTGAACAGCTGTGGCAATTCATCAATCGAGAAGCGACGCAGCAGGCGACCAATCGGCGTGATACGCGGATCATTGCGGGACTTGAAGCAGACACCGGTGCGGTCAGATGTAGCCAGCAAAGCGTCGCGGCGGGCTTCCGCGTCTTGATACATCGTGCGGAACTTCAGGATCGAGAACGGCGTGCCGTCTTTGCCGATGCGTGTCTGACTAAACAGAACGGGACCGGCGGACGTCAGTTTAATGAGCAGCGCGATGCCCGCAAGCAGTGGAGACAAAACGAACAGGGCGAGAATTGTGACGGCAAGGTCCAATGCTCTCTTGTTTTTGTCATTGTCATTCATGTGCACTGTTTTGGTCGGCTTGAAGTTCTGAGTGATTACTGTTGCGGTCATTGTTGCTCTCCGTGTGTGTGTTGGTGAGCGTTCAATGCCATGAAGCGACGGTTCGCTGTTGGACCACGACGAATACAAAACACGACCAATCGTGTTAGGGCTTCGCCAGACGGAGTGCATTCGGCAACCGGTTGGACTGTTCGGAGCGCCATTTGATCGCCAATTGTCTCAAAAGGATAGGAAAATACTACCGTATTCAATTAGAAGTTGAGCTTTCCGCTTAGGCATCCTTTATCGTGAGTTTGAGATAGTCGCTCCCCGAGATAGGGGTTTAATGAATGCAAGTACTATTTGCCGACGATCATGGACTGGTACGCGAAACGATTTGCGCGTTCTTGAGGTCCGAGCCGGATATTCAGGTATCATCCGCCAGCACATTCGAGGAAGCCGCCGAATTGATGCAAAAGGCCGCGCCGTTCGACCTGGTGATCCTTGACTATAACATGCCCGGCATGAACGGCCTTGAGGGCTTGAAGAAAGCCATGGAGCTGAACTTCGGAAGCCCGGTCGCCATCATATCCGGCACGATTGATCGCAATACTGCCGAGCAAGCCCTGGACCTTGGCGCTGCGGGCTTTATGCCCAAAACGATTTCAGCCAAGTCGATGATCAACGCGATCCGGTTCATGTCCACCGGCGAGCAATATGCGCCCATTCAATTCATGACACAGATTGAGGAAGTTGCCCGCAATCCTCTGGCTGAAAGCCTCTCCAATCGTGAGATGCAGGTTTTGGAGGGGCTTGTGCATGGCCAATCAAACAAAGAGATCGCGCGCACGTTGGATTTGCAGGAAGTCACCATCAAGCTACACGTCAAAACACTGTGCCGCAAACTGGATGCGCGCAACCGTACACACGCTGCGATAACAGCTAAAGAACACGGAATTTTCTGACCTATGCTTTCGTATAGGGCTTATGCACCCATGGTCGCGACCGTATTCCAGTGAGCTCACCGAGAAAACCGCGCCTTCTTTAGAAAGAAGACAGAAGAGGGCAGAAATTGACAATCAACATCGACCCGGAAACGCTGAAGCGTCAATTTGCTGCCCAGCGCGCTGAAATCGAAAGCTCTACGCCTAGGCGACGGGCGAGCGATCTTTTTATGCGAACGCCGGTTCGAAAGCTTTCTATCCCACGTGTTCTGACGGGCGGGCGTTTGAACGATGCGGGGCGCTTGCCGCGCTATGTGGTAACAAGCGCGTTGGTGCTGGCTGCCATATGGGTTCCGGTCGGCAGCTACATCACGCTGACGCCGGAAAGCTTCACATCTAAAATGTCGTTGATCCTGCCGGGTACAGGCTTGTCCACTTCGGTCAACCTGTCCGATATCGGCCAAACATCCACATCCGCCAATTCGGCGTTCTCCAGCTCGGGCATCAGTCCGACGGTGACGTATCAAAAGCTGTTCCAGTCTGGGCGCGTCATCACCCGCGCGGCGACCTCCATGGGTATGAGCGAAGCGGACTTTGGCCAACCGCGCATACGGCTGGTGGACCAGACAAGCTTTATCGGGATTGAAATGGCCGGTGCGTCACCAAACGAGGCACGCCAAAAGGTCGAGGCGCTGCTCGATGCATTCGACATCGAACTGGCGGCCTTGCGCGAAGATGAGTTGCAACGCCGCGAGCAATCGGTCACCGGCACTGTTGATAAATACCAAAAGTCAGTCAACGACATCAGAGACAGCATCAGCAAGCTACAATTGAAAACCGGCCTTCGATCTGAGGGTCAATTCGACAAGATTGTCGATGCCAATGAAGACTTGTTGACCCAGATCACCATCAAGCAAGCAAGCCTTGACGAGATCAATGCAGCCATTGCAACCCTGCAAAGGCTGCTTGGTATTTCGCCTGAAACCGCGTCCGCGACCATGAAGCTTCACGCTGACCCAGAATACAGCGCTTTGTCGAATGCGCTGTCTGACGCAGCGGCTGAGACAGCAGCATTGGCACAGCGTTTTGGCCCCAAACACCCCGAGATTCTGGTCAGCCGGAAAGCTTATCTCGGTATCCGCATCAAAATGCTGGACCGGGCTATTGCCGTAACAGGGTTGAGCGTTGAAAAACTGGAAGGTGAACTAGAGCGCGCTGCTGACGGTGAGCGCGGCCAAATGTTGGCAAGCCTGGTGAGACAAGTGGCTGAGCGCGATGGCCTGCAAGCGCAAATCGCAGCGCTAAACGCCGCCTATGAGACCAACAATCAGCGTTCTGCTGAACTGATTGAGTCCGCGTCGGAGCTGGAAAAGCTCAACCGCAATTATAAAGTTGCAGAAGCTGTGTTCACCTCCGCGTTGGCGAAGGTGAGCGTGTCCCGGACAGACATATTTGCGTCCTATCCAATGGCGCAGATTGCAGAACCCGCAAGTCTGCCTTGGAAGGCTTCATCGCCCAATATCATGGTTGCGATTATCGCGGGTGTCGCTGCAAGTCTCTTTGCGTTCATCGGCTTGGGTATCGGCTGGATACGGCGGCCGCTGATCAACCGGATCATGCTGGCGATTGTCGGCAAACGGGAATATCCCGATGAACCGGCGTAACCCGGCCGAAACGCTTGTTTATAAGACAATCACCTGGACGTGGTTTTTCTATGCGCTGGGTGCCTTGTATATTGTTGGTCCGGTGCTGGCGTGGATCATTGCGGGAATTGCCGCGCTCGCGTTGTATCTCGGCCCGGCGATGCGGGCGGACCTGCGCCCCACAGGCCCGGTGCCGTTTTTGGTGTGGCTCTGGTTCGGTGGCATGGCTGTGATGCTGGTTGCCCTTTGGGGCGGGCATATCAACTGGGATCTGGGCACGGGCAAAACCATCAAATCCACCATTGGCTGGGCGAAAGGCTGGGCACTGTTGCCACTGTTCATGTTTGCCGGCGCGGTGCTGCCCATTTCGCGTGAGATTGTTATTCGTGCGCAATGCGTGGTTGGCCTATGGACCTTGATTTTCCTGCCAATCCTTTTTGTTGCCCCGCTGATTGGCCTGCCTGAAAAGCTGTATGTTTCGCCCCTGAAAGCAGCAGGGGGGCCGGGGCCAGAATATTTTTCGGTGTATCTTTATACGCTCGATCCCTCATCGTGGACACCGCGCTGGCAGTTTTATGCCCCCTGGTCGCCGTTTGCCGGGCTGCTCGGCTCTTTGATGGTCGTTTTCGCGCTGGAAGAAAAGAACCGGAAATGGCTGGTCTTCGGTGTGCTCGGCGGCTTGGCCATGATCTTTTTGTCCAAGTCACGCATGAGCTTGGTCGCTCTGGTTGTGTGCACTGTTACGCCGCGCCTGATGCCGCTTGTTGCGCGCAGTGTCGGTTGGCAGATTGCTGCGGCGGCTACCGCATCGCTGGCGGTCATCGGCACGGCATTGTTGCAGTTTGCCACCGATTCAGTTGCGGCTTTCAAGGGTGCGCGTGCCGACAGCAGCCGCGTGCGCGATGCACTTCAACGCATTGCCTATGAGCGTTGGCAAACAGAGGCGGTCTGGTTCGGCCATGGCACGGTGGAGCCCGGGCCGCATCTTGTAGAATATATGCCCATTGGCAGCCATCACACCTGGTTTGGTCTGTTGTTCGTCAAAGGTTTGGTCGGCTTCTTCGCGCTGGCAATCCCGATGGTCATTCATGCCATAACGATTGTGTTTGACACCATCTTCAACCGTCGTGGCCAACTGCCCATGGCGATCATGCTGTCCTTTGGGATTTTGACCTTCGGCGAGAATATTGAGATTGAGACGTATCTGCTTTGGCCCGCCATCCTCATTCTCGGCATCCACATTCGCGAAATGGCGGGCTACCAAAAGACGACCGTCTGATCATTATCGCAACGCTCGAATGTTGCATTGCGGACGAACAAAAATGCCGCCTCACTAAGGGAGGCGGCATGAGCGGTGCTTTGACTTTGAGGAGCGGTGGGTTATGCGGCGCTTGCCACCTGAACGTTGCCAGATGTGACGCTGACAAGCAGGTCATTCCACTGGTTGATGAAGTCGCGTTGGGCTGATTTTGCCGCCGTCCGGCAGGGTTCGCCACGGTCGCTGATCAGTGACACGTCACACATTTTCAGAAAGTCACCCCATCCGCGAACGGTGTTTTCACCAATGTCGATGGCGCCCGCACGGATGTGATCATTCAGACCATCGACGCGGGTTGTCAGCACAGCGCGTCCGGCGGCCATCGCTTCCAGGGCGACCAAGCCGTAGGGCTCCCAGCGCGATGGCATGGCAATGGCGTCGACTTCTTCAATTGCCTTGGATGTATCGGGCATGTAGCCGGTAAAGGTGATGTTGGGGTTTTGCGCAGCACTGTAGACCAAATGCTCGCGGTCAGGCCCATCGCCATACAGGCGCAGCTCGATGTCATCGCGTTCGGCCTGCACGAACGCCTTGATCAGCAGATCAAACCCTTTCTGCACGTGAAAGCGGCCTACGGCACCGATGACGAAACGGTTGCCGCGCTTGCGCGGTGCAATGTTGAAGAAAGGCTCCAGATCGACGCCCGAACGGATGCAATGCAGTTTTTCCGCCGGGCAGTGCCCGCGCCGTTCCAGCCATTGCGCCTGCGCGCGACTAACCGCGACAACACCGTCAAACAGTGAGTAGGCAGCAGCAAGCAACGCGTCAAAGCGCTCACGGTTTTCAACCAGCCCGGCAGTGAAACGCTGCGAATAGCTGTGCTCGACATGCAAAATGGGTGTGTCCGGGTAGGCGGCTCTCAGGGCGGTGAGCATGGGCATGTTGGCCCAACTGATGGACAGGTGAGAGACAATCACATCAGCCTGCACCACCGGCTCTTTCATCTGGCCGCGCTTGATGTCTTGCACGGTGTGGTGCATCACAGCGCCCAGCTCTTTGTTGGATTTTATATAATCGAGCATCCGGTTAATGCCGCCGAACGATTGGTCGTCGATAAGATGGGTGACTGCGCCGATCATAGTGTGTCTCCTCATAAAACTCAGTTGGACCGCTTAAGCACCGCGGATTCCGCAAAACGGTAAACGGACGGGCCGGCAACTTTCAGCACGATGGCCGCAGCCAATGTGACAAGCGTTTTTGCAGGCTCTTCAAACAGGGGTCGCGACGAGGTGCGCATGGCTTTGACCGCCAGCGAAAAGGCCGCCTTGCCGTCACCCATGGAGACCGCGCGCCGCGCAAGATACCGAAGTTGATAAGCCGCTGCGGCGGCCGCGTGGCGCTCGGCAATGGACGGCACGATTTCCTCAATCTTGCTGCGCATCCGCATCCATGTTTCAAACTGTTTTTCGATGTTTGCCGACAGGCCCTGCGTATTGACACGGTAAAGGGTCAGGTGACCGGGAATGCCCTCAATGGTCCAGTCCATGGTGGTGGAAAAGCGTAGCCAGCCCTCAATGTCGTCGGACTGGCGGAAGTTTTCGTCAAACCACCAATCGCGCTCGGTCTCGTGAAAGGGGCGGTAAGCGAACTCATCCAGCGCTTCGCGGCGCATAACGGCAGCAGAACCATTGCCGATGGGATTGCGTTTGAAAATGTCTGCAACAGTGATGGCGGTCAGTTTCGGTGATTGATCGATGCCGATCAGCGTGCCTTCCTCGTCAATCAGGCGTGAACCGGCAAAGGAAATGCCGATTTGAGGATTGTCCTGAAGGTGCTTGATGTGCCGGCCAAGCTTCTCCGGCACCCAAAGATCATCCGCATCACAGAAGGCCACGAATGGGGCACGCGATTCATGGATGCCTGTGTTGTGCGCACCCGCAAGGCCGCGGTTTTGTTGCTGTACGATGCGCAGGCGCGGATCATCAAATTGCTGTAACACCTCCATCGTGTTGTCGGTGGACCCGTCATCCACAACGATCACCTCATAATCGGTGAAGTCTTGCGCAAACACTGACTCAAGCGTCTCGGCGATGGTTTCAGCAGCATTATAGGCTGGAATGACGATGGATGCGGTCGGTGTCTTGTTTGTCATGATGGGCTCCCAAATCTCAAATCAGTCAGCAAAGACGGCGTCACGCAGCGCGCGCGGCATCAATGGCTCAACCAAAGCCGCAGCCATGGTGAGCCAGGCTTGACGACGGTCGGCAAAAAAGCCCGCTGCATTGGTGATGATCCCTCTTGCCACCAATCTGGCTGAGGTGCCGCGCGGCGCTTCAAGGCGCAGTGCGCGCCGGGCCAGATAACGAAGGTGCGATGCTTCCGAGAAGGCGATTTCTTTGCGAGCCAGCGTCGGGTCGAAGAATTGCATCGTTTGAAGCGTCTGACGCCATCCTTCATGCATGGCTGACAGATTGGAGGATAGTCCGTAGTCGCTCGTGCGGTAGTACACCAACACCTCATCCAGCGCATCCATGCGGGCACCGGAATGCAGCAGACGCACGATCCATTCCACGTCTTCAGCATAGCGCAGGCTTGGCGTAAAGCCGCCGCTTTTCTTGAAGGCGTCGGTCCGCACCACGATGTTGGACATTGTGCATGTGGGGTTGCCTTGCAGGAAGCTGCGGATTGTAATGTCGCCACTTGGCAGGCTTGAGGTGGTCACGATCGGGTCCAACTCATCAAAATCAATGCTTTGCGGAATAAAGCCAACCTTGCCAAACACGGCGTCTGGCGCGTCGTCTGCGCTGAACACTTCGGCCATCCGTGCCAACTTGTTTTTGGACCACAAATCATCGGCATCCAGAAATGCCAGAATGTCGCCTTTGGCGTAGTACAAGGCGCCCGCATTGCGCGCATTGCTGGGGCCGCCATTGGCAATCCGGATATAGCGGAAATTGTCATAGTAGTTGGCAAAGCCCTTTGCGATTTCCGCCGTTTTGTCAGTCGATCCATCGTCGATCATGATGACTTCGAAGTCTGAGAAGGTCTGACAGGCCGCAGACGACAATGTCTTGACCAGCGTCGCTTCAGCATTGTGGCACGGGATAATGACGGAAAAGAGCGGCATGATACGATCTCTCTTGTGTTAGGCGCTGCGCATGGTGAGCGTGTTGCCCATGGCGAGGCTGGCGGAAACGAGTTGTGAAATGGTGGTCGTGGCAAGCACCGTGTAGATGACGGCGCTCAAGCCATAGGGCGCGGCGACGAAGATGCCTCCGGTAACGGCCAGCGCGATAAAGGCTGAGTAGGCGAGTTCCAGGTCGGTGCGGCTGCGGGCGCGCAGGTCTTGTGCGGCAGCCGCCCAAACGATGCCGGGCAGGGCGGCAAAACACAGGATCGCAACATAGTCAGCCATGTCGGCCCACTTTTCACCGAACACCATTGGCACGTAGTAGGGTGCTGCCAGTGCTTGCAAAACGATCACCGGTGTCAGCAAAGCGAGAGTGAAACCAAGCGCGCGGCGCAGCGTTTGCCCACGGTTGTCGGCGGCGCACAGATGCGGATAGAGCACAGTGGAAAACGCGATCCCGAAAGAGTTGGCGATACCCAGGCCCGCATTGACCGTAAAGAAATAGATACCCAGAACCTCGGTGCCCATCAGCGAGCCGATGATCAGCTTGTCCGCTTGCAGGCGCAGGACCTTCAGCACTTCAACACCGATAATCGGCGTGCCAAAGCGGACAAAACCGTTGAGTGGCGCGCGTTCGAGAGATGGCGTCGGGGTCCAGGGACGCAGGCGGCGCATGCCAACCAGCCAGATCGGCGCAGTCGCAATGCGGCTGACAGCAACCGCCAGCGGGCTGGGCCAAATGAGCACGAGGATCGCCAGAAAAATATTGGCAGAGACGTTTTGCGCGCCCGCCACCGCCGCGGTACCGGACAGTTTGCCTTCGCGCATGGCCAGGGCACACTGCACAACACCAGCGGGCATGAACAGATATTCAACCGACATCAGTGCGATAACCAGCGCTGCTTCCGTTTGCCCGCTATAGGCGTACAGCGCGTAGGCGAGTGCGTTTTGCAGGACAAAAAGCCCGCTGATCCAGATCAGGTTGAGCCGGGCGGCGGTTTTGCAAACGGCTTCAACCTCGCCCCTGGAAGCGGCGATTATCTTCTGGCCGACACCGTTTTCAGTCAGGGCTTTGAGAATTTCTGCGACCGCGATCGCTGCCGCAATAATGCCGACCTGGCTTGGAGTGAGCACCCGCGCCATGGCGATGACGGCAATCAGGCGTGACATCTTTGTCGCGATCTCGCCAACTGAGTAAGAGGCCAGACCCCGTATGAACGGGGAGCGCATGGACTGGGCGATGGTATGTATGCCGAATGTCATAGCCGCTGGCTTTCAACCGAGTGAACAGATTGAAAGCAAGATACCGCCAACCGGACGGCCATGGTTAAGGGCGTTAGGCCATGAAGCTGTGCGTTGGGATAGGGCTTCTATACGAAAGGATAGTCAAACTCTCAAAAGCATATCTCTGCGCGCGAAAGAACGCACCCAAACACACTGCAAAAAGCGCAAAATAGGCAGACTTCTAAATGAGGATATGTCGGCAATGGCTTCCCACTCAACATCACGCCGTGCGCGCCTCACCGCAGGCGCTGCTTTGCTTGTACTGCCTCTGGCGGGTTGCGCTTCCATGGCGAAGGTCGAAAACCGTGAAGAGGTCTCAAAGGGCTTGAGCTATCAGGCACAGTATCGCGCCATTGACGGCAATGAACCGCAATGGCTGATGACGGCCAAGCAGCAAAATGTCCAACGATGTTCATCTCCGCTCGGTGGCAGCGACGCAATCGCATCAATCATGTCTAACGACGTACCGTATTTGTCTGATGGAGACTTGCTGGCCATCGATGTCGAAGGTGACGATACGTTTTCCGGCACATTCGAAGTTTCGCAGGATGGAAAATTACGGCTGCCACATCTCGGCCCAGTGAGCGCAACAGGCCGCACAATCGATGAGGTTGAGCGCAGCGTTTCCAAGGCGCTTGTCGCGGGCAGCTTTTACAATGTGGCGCCCCGCGTTTCGGTCCGTATTCAAGATACGGCTCCGGCGCGCGTGTTTGTGTCTGGCGCTGTATTCAATGCGGGCGCTGTCAGCGTTGGCGGCAGTTCGGGACCGGATGCCGATCAACTGCGCAAACAAGCGGTGGGTGGCACCTCGGATGGCCGACGGCTCTCACGCGCACTGCAATCAGCCGGGGGTATCCGTCCCGACGCCGACCTGTCGAATGTCGCCATTATTCGCAATGGCAAAACACTGGCTGTCGACGCGCGCAACGCCATGAACGGCATGCCCTATGATGATATGATTTTGCTCGATGGTGACCATATCAAGGTCGCAAGTCTGACATGTTTCCAGGAGGCGCTGGTCGCCCCATCGCCGGTGACTGCACCCGGTGTCAAAGTGTTCATGTCCAATCTGACCCAACCGGCTTCTTCCAATGCCAGTTCTGCCATCGGCAAAGAGGCACGCGAGCTCCGTTACGGCACGCGCTTTTTGGATGCTGTTGTGGGTATGAACTGCATGGGCGGCACCAAAATGGTCAATGCCAACCGCTCTGCCGTCCTCATTTCACGTAATCCGATTTCGGGCGAGTCCATCGTTATCGAACGCAATATTGAGCAGCTTCTGCGCGACGCCGATAGGGACGATTCCAATCCGTTCATGATGCCCGGCGATGCCATGGCCTGTTATGATTCCACCGCGACCAATGTGATCGAAATAGCCCGTGGCTTCTCCACCGTTGCCACTGTCACTGCTCTGTTGAGCAACTAATCAGAGCGCCGTCATTGCGGGGCTCGTCCCCGGAGTCCAGACCCGTCACACAGCGTGGATTTCAGCAATGATGGCTGGATTGACCGATGCGGTGAGTAAAATACCACGCTCAACTATGTCAAAATACGCACTTGAGCGTGTTTAGATCGAGAGCAATTTCGGTTGAGGTTGGATAACCTGAAGTATCAGCAATCGCGTTTGAGCGCAGCGAAAGGCAGCGATTGCTGGTTCAACCCGAGCCGGAAATGCTCTAGCTGCTCGCAACTTCCTGACGGAATGCTTCAACGACACCTTCGGACAGCGTCACAATCTCAGGCATCATCTGTTTGATTTGTTCTTTGTCGCCGCTGTGCGCCAGGTTTTGCACAGTGCGCAAGGCATCGGCGAGCGCGACACCGCCGAACATAGCCGACGATCCACAAATGCGATGGGCCAATAAACGTGCGCCTTCCAGATCACCCGCTTTGTTGAGCGCTTCAAGCGAGTTTATGCCTTTGGTCACCTCACCGCAGAAATTCTCAATGGCGGCATTGACCTCAACAGGATCCATCAGGTCGCGCATCTCCTCAACGAATGAGAAGTCCACGCCATGGGCTTTGTTGGCGTCAATTTGCTTGTTTGCTTCATCTTCACCAGTATCATCGTTCTGATTACCGAAAAGCTTCTCAAGAAGCGAAGCCAGATTGCGGCGGCGCAGTGGTTTCATAAGCACATGCTCGACACCGGCCGCGCGCATGCGTTCTTCTTCTTCCTGCATCGCATGGGCGGTAAGGAAAACAATGGGTACCTCAGGATCGATCATCGAGTCCGCCCGAATTCTTTCGACCGCTTCCAGACCATCCATTTTAGGCATCGAGAGGTCCATGAATACAAGATCGAATGAACCCGATGCCGTCGCTTTCAAACCATCTTCGCCGTCGACAGCAAGCGTGACGCGGCAGCCGAACTGCTCCAGCATCGCCGAGGCGATCAACCGGTTGGTCTCATTATCTTCCA
>JBAUIL010000074.1:0-7767 GCA_049682915.1 Ahrensia sp.
AAGCAAAATCGGAGTCACCGGTCAGCTGTGATACAATTTTGGCGGTCACGGTGGTCATGGCCTCAAACGGGTTGAGACTAAGGCGTGCCGCCGCACCTGCACCCAGAACGACGATCATGGTTTCGCCGATGGCGCGCGATGCGGCCAGCAGAATTGCGCCGACAATACCGGGCAAGGCCGCGGGCAACACCACATTGCGCACGGTTTCGGATTTGGTTGAGCCGAGCGCCAGAGAACCATCACGCAGTGCCTGCGGCACGGCATTGATGATGTCGTCAGACAGTGAACTGACAAACGGGATCAGCATGATGCCCATCACCAGACCGGCGGTCATGACGGCACGGCCACCGCCCTGCCAATCAACACCCAACAAACCGCCCTGGCCGAAAACGCTGACCAGCAGCGGCCCGACCGTCAACAGCGCGAAAAGGCCGTAAACAATGGTTGGAATACCGGCGAGCACTTCCAACAAAGGCTTGGCAAAAGCGCGGGTGCTGCCGCTCGCATATTCCGCCAGATAGATCGCCGCAAAAAGACCGATGGGAATAGCGACAGCCAAAGCGACCAGTGAAATGTAAAGCGTTCCCCACAAAAGCGGTAAAACACCCAGTGCGGACGAGCCACCGCGACCGGAAAAACTGGGTGCCCATTCCAGCCCGGTGAAAAACGCAACGGCGGGGTAAAGCCGGAAGAACTCAATCGTGCTCGACAGCAAAGAGAAGATGATGCCTGCGGTGGTCAAAATCGCGATGGATGCGGCGGCAATCAACAGCATCCGCACGCCTTGCTCGACCACATTGCGCGCACGGAACCGCGCCGTCGTTTCGCGCACCGCCCAGACCAAACCAACAATCGCCACCAGAATGGACGCAATCACCATATAAAGACGACCTTGCCCGTTGATGACACGGTAGGACTGTGCCGCGCGCATGACAGGCTCTGTCAGCTGAGAGGTGACGATGGCACCGGCCTCGCGCAGTTGATCTGTCAGTTGGTCCAGCGGATTAAGTGGATCACGCGCATTGGCTTCGCTCATTTCACCCTTGGCGACCGCCATGTCGAGGCCGTCAGCGGTGCGCCTGACCTCCGTCAGAACGAGGCCGCGCGATGAGCCGTCAGCAATTGCGGCTTCCGGTATCTGGCTGGAAATAATTGAACCGACATAGATCGGCTGAACAATCAGCCACAGGACAATGAGTCCAAGGGCGGGAACCGCTGATTTCAACGCGGCGTTCATGCCATAATAGTTTGGCAGGGAGTGCAGTGCCTTCCGGTCACCACCCACCGACGCGAGTGCGCGTGTGCGGCCAACAAAATAGCCAAATACCGCAATCGCCAACACGATCAATAGCAGCCAGAACAATGGCATGGAAGACTCCCGGGACGATGCGGATATTCAAAGACGGGGTCACCAATGGTGCCCCCGTCTGAAAGCTCAGAGAGCTTTTTACATAGTTTGTTCTTCAGCAACCAGCTGTTGGGTTGCAGACAGCTCAGGGTCAGACACCAGACCGTAAGTAGCCAGCGGACCAGAAGGGCCTGCAACTTCATCAGAAACGAAGAACTGGACGTACTCTTTCAGGCCGGGAACAACACCGATGTGGGCCTTCTTGACGTAGAAGTACAACGGACGTGAGACCGGATATTCACCTGAAGCGATTGTCTCGGTTGATGGTGAAACGCCCGACATGGTCGCCACTTTCAACTTGTCTGTGTTGTTTTCATAGAAAGACAGACCGAACACGCCGATGCCGTTCGTGTTTGCAGCGATTGAAGCAAGCGTTTCGGTGTAGTCGCCGTCGATGTCGACTGAGCGGCCATCGGTGCGGACGGCAAGACATGCATCTTCAGCGTCGTCTTCGCTCATGCCGCCATCAATCATGGCTTGCATCGCGCCGGTTGCTTCACAGCCAGCTGCGACAACCTGCTCTTCAAACACTTCACGCGTGCCGTGCTTTGTGCCCGGAATGAAAGCGAGGATTTCGCTGTCCGGCAGATCAGCGTTGAACTCAGACCATTTTGTGTACGGGTTATCGACAAGCGCGCCGTCGACCATGACTTTTGGTGCGAGAGCGTTGAAGATGTCTGATTGTGTAAACGCAGTAAACGCAGGGCCGTCTTGCTGTGACGCAAAAACGATGCCGTCATAACCGATGCGAACTTCCATGATGTCGGTCACGCCGTTTTCAGCGCAGGCAGCGATTTCTGCATCACGGATAGGGCGTGATGAGTTGGCAACGTCTGTGTGCTCAACGCCAACACCCTGACAGAAACGCTTCAGACCGGCTGATGAGCCGCCTGATTCAACAACTGGTGTCGGGAAATCTGTGTTGTCGCCAAATGCTTCAGCAACGATGGAAGCGTAGGGCAGTACGGTTGATGAACCGGCAACCTGTACCTGATCACGTGCCTGCGCAACGGTGACCATTGCCGTCGCGCCCAGCGCTGCAGCCATAACAATCTTCAAAGTCTTCATGGGTATCTCCCCTCAGGATCAAAACTAGCTCGACACGTGCCGATGAGCGCTGTCTAACGGTGTCCTGCTGCCCTTTTATGACAGTTTGAGCACAGTTTTATGACACCTTAAATAATTGAATTTTATTCTTAATTCAGCTTTCGTCCGCCAACAAAGGCAACACTGTTACAAACACCGACCCTTTACCGACCTCTGACTGCACAAAAAGGCGTCCGCCGTGGCGGCTGAGAATGTGTTTTACAATGGCGAGGCCGAGGCCCGTGCCTTGTTTGTTGCGGCTGGATTGAACATCGACCCGGTAAAAACGCTCGGTCAGACGGGGAATGTGTTCGGGCGCAATACCCGGGCCATTGTCGCGCACTTCGATGCGCAAAACGGGCCTGCCCAACTCTGTGGCTTTGCTTGCGCGCAGATCAACGAGGGTTTGCTCGCCACCATATTTGACGCCATTTTCGACCAGGTTCTCAAAAACCTGAATCAACTCGTCCCGGTTGCCGCGCACCATCAAAGGCTTTTCAAGCAGCATTTCGTCATCGAGGTTGATCGTCGCGCCGGTCGTTTCGGCCAGGGGTGTCAGTGCGCTGCGCACATGAAACAACACATCGGCCATATCAATCGGCGCGAAGCTGACCTGGCCGACCCCGGTTTCAAACCGGCTCAACGACAACAGATCATCAATCAGGCGCTCCATGCGTTGGGCCTGCTCCTGCATGATGCCGATAAAACGCTCGCGCGCGGGCGCGTCGTTTTTTGCGGGCCCTGCCAACGTTTCCAGATAGCCTTTCAAGGACGCCAATGGGGTGCGAAGCTCGTGGCTGGCATTGCCGACAAAGTCACTGCGCATTTTTTCAAGCCGGTGGGACTCACTGATATCGCGCAGATGGATAAGAAAATACCGCGTTGATTGAGCCGGGTCGTGGCGCGCCACCGGCGCGATTGTAAAGCGGTACCAGCTGTCAAACGCACCGCGGTCATTATAGTCAACTTCCTGCTGGCTCGCGCTGGCAATGGCCGTGCGCAAAATAGTGAGCACATTGGGATCGCGGAAACGAATGAACGCGGACGCGCCAACCAATCCGCCACCGAGAAGCCGTTCGGCGTGCTGATTGATGAAAATGATCGTACCCGCCGCATCAATGACTGCGACGGGATCGGGCAAAGCCTGCATCAGACCAATCGCCTGGTCGGCATCATCATGTGCGATGATGGTGTGATCCTCACGGACAACATCGGCGGCACGTGCGTGGGTTTCGCTATGGGTGGGCAACACCAACGACAGGGTGATGATGACGAGTGCGCAGGCAAGTGCGGCCGGCGCATTGAGTTGGCCCGTGGCAAACAGCACGAACAAAACCAACAATACCGCGCCTAATAAAAGACCGGTATGGCGCAGCCGCGCCTGCATATCCGCCCAGACAGACGAAGGCGCATCGGGCTGCGGTGGACGCTCATGGGTGCTCAACCAAAACTCCAATCATGCTGGCATTAATAGCGCCTGGCCCTTACGGACGCATTGGCTTCTGCTCTTTACCACAATCGATCAGACTGTCGCCCCGGACTCGACGCAAATTATCCAAAGCGCTAAGCATGGGGCAACATCTGGTTTAGCAGCAACAAGGCGCAACACCCATGGCAAACGAAACAGACAATTCCCGTGCGGTTACCATCACTGTGGATGGGCAGGAGCGTGTGTTCGATATCGACAATCCCGATTTGCCAAAATGGGTGGACAAGAACGATCTGACCGCTGGCGGCTTTCCCTATGACAAGAAAATGGACCGCGATGACTATGAAGAGCAGCTTGAAGCGCTTCAGATAGAACTGGTGGAACTGCAAACCCACATGCAGGAAACCGGCGAGCGAATGATCGTGGTTTTCGAAGGCCGCGACTCAGCCGGCAAGGGTGGCACCATCAAGCGTTTGACCGCTTATCTCAATCCGCGCACAACGCGCGTTGTCGCCCTGCCCAAGCCATCGGACCGCGAGCGCGGCGAGTGGTACTATCAGCGTTATGTCAGCCACTTTCCCACCGATGGTGAACTCGTCGTGTTCGACCGCTCATGGTATAATCGCGGTGGCGTCGAGCCCGTGATGGGATTTTGCACGCAAACCCAACATCAGCGTTTTCTGGAAGAGACACCGGACTTCGAGCGGATCATCACCGGTGAAGGCATTCATTTTTTCAAATTCTGGCTCAATATCGGACGCGAGACGCAACTCAAGCGCTTCCACGACCGCCGTCACAGCGCGCTGAAACATTGGAAATTATCCGGCATTGATGTGGTGGGCATGACCAAGTGGGACGACTACACCGTTGCCCGCGACACGATGATGAAGGCGACCCATACCACCCATGCCCCGTGGACCGTTGTCCGCTACAATGACAAGCGGCGCGGCCGCATTGAGGTGCTGCGCCACATTCTGAGCGCGGTGAACTACAAAGGCAAAAGCACTGATGTGATCGGCAAGCCGGACCCGAAAATAATCGGCTCCGGCCCGGCTATGCTGGACGGCTGACCGTCTGCTTTAATTGTCACCAGCACGGCGAATGCGGACGGCCAGCAGATTGAGCGGGCGCTCATTGCCGTTGATGTCGGTGCGGATTTTCAAAATACCACCGCCCTGGATTTCATCGACGCTCGGCAGATTGATCCGGAACAGATATTCCGCGGGCGCTTGGCCGACATTGAAACGGCGGCGCCCGCAATCGCCCAAGGCACCCAGATCGCAGGTAACGGAAAACTCCGTTGGCAGGCCCTCATCGGAGCGGGCGACAATGTTGACTTGCACGGGGAAGCCTTGCAGGGCCAACAGCGTGCCCACCGGCACATCCACCTGCACTTCACTGGTCGCGTTGGGCGTCACGATGCGGGCGAAGTCACCGAACGGATCCGACCGGATTGACGCCTCTGCACCATCGGCAAGGCCCAGGCTTGTGGGGTCGCTCGGCGAAAACAGGGTAATCCAGCCTTCGGCTTCGGCACGCTCATCTGCGGTGCCACCGGTCGCAAGTGCCGGCGCGCTGCCAGTGTTGTCGGTTGAGCTTTCGTCCTCCAAAAGCAGCGGCGGGTTGGGCACTGAGGTGTCGCGCTCCTGTGCGGACTGAAATGCGCCGGTGGTAAACACCCAAATTGCGCCAATGGTGATGATGGCCAGCAGCACAACCACGCTAAGCATTTTTGAAAAGAAGCGCGTTTTGGGTCTTGCGGGCCTGCGGTCCGCGTCCGCGGTCATCGTCGGCGCTTCAGAGGCGCTAACACCTGGTTCATCCAACCTCGGCTCCACGCGCAAGCGCGTGTCAGCGTGTTGCGGTGCGCCCGATGATGGCTCGTGGCGAATGTCGGGCGAGTCCGCCGGCATTTGCTTGGGCACGATGCGGACTTCTGATTCGAGGCTGGAGATCACCGCAGCCAGGTTTTTGCGGCGCGCGGCTTTGGTGGCCTCATCGACGCCACCATCAGCCATGGAACGCTCCATCGCGCTGGCGGCGGCTGTGTAGACCTTGCGGCGGAACTGTGGGTCTGTGCTGTCCCCTTTTGACAGCGCCCGACGCAGCGCGTTTTCCAGATTGCTCACTTCGGTCCCCAATCAGCAAAGAATTGCCGTGCTGTTTCGTATGGGGACAGCAATAGGTCAAGTGTGGCGCAAAGAGCAAGTGACTGAGTGCGTAACTTTACCTAAGGTAATTCAAGCCGCACCGCGTATCAACGTTGCGTATGTGCTGGGACCGCCTGACGCATTTTCCGATTGCAGCAATGGTTAGAAACCGCTACGAGATTGCATCTTACGTAAACGTCAAAATGAGGTTCGCCATGGCACTGCCGACAATCCTGCAAGACAAGCTCCGCATTCCCGTTGTCGCAGCGCCTTTGTTCATCATTTCGCACCCTCCCCTGGTCATGGCGCAATGCAAGGCGGGTGTCGTTGGCTCGTTCCCGGCGCTCAATGCGCGGCCTGAAGCGCAGGTGGATGAATGGCTGGCCGAGATTACCGAGGGCCTGGCGGCCCATGATGCGGCCAACCCGGACGCACCGGCGGCACCATTTGCCGTCAACCAGATTGTCCACCCGTCCAACAAGCGGCTGGAACATGATTTGATGATGTGCGTGAAATACAAAGTGCCAATTGTCATCTCGTCGCTGGGTGCGGTGCCGGAGGTCAATGACGCGATCCACTCCTATGGCGGCATTGTGCTGCATGATGTGATCAACAACCGCCACGCCAACTCGGCGATCCGCAAGGGTGCGGACGGGTTGATTGCGGTGGCTGCCGGTGCGGGCGGCCACGCAGGCCCCTTGTCGCCGTTTGCGCTCATTCAGGAAATCCGGGAATGGTTTGACGGGCCGTTGCTGCTGAGCGGTTCGATTGCCACCGGCGGTGCAATATTGGCGGCGCAAGCCATGGGCGCGGACATGGCCTATATCGGCTCGCCCTTCATTGCGACCGACGAGGCGCGCGCGGTGGACGACTACAAGCAGATGATTGTCGACAGCGGCGCCAGTGACATCGTTTATTCGAACTATTTCACCGGCATCCACGGCAATTATCTCAAGCCATCCATCGCCAAAGCCGGGATGGACCCGGACCATTTGCCGGAGGCGGACCCCAGCAAGATGGACTTCGAGGAAGCATCCAAGGAAGGCTCAAAAGCCTGGAAAGACATCTGGGGTTGCGGCCAGGGCATTGGCGCGGTCAAGCAGGTGCAGCCGGTGGCCGGTTTGGTCGACCGCTTGGCGACAGAATATGCGGCAGCGAAGCAACGGCTGGCCAGATCGTGACAATTTTAATCACACCGCTGTGATCGGCGCGCATATGGACTCGCGCGCGGCGTTTGCATTAGCCTGAAGCCTGTTGGGACATCGTCGCCGGGTTGCACCGGCTTTTGACTTCAGAGGGCAATCATGATTTCACGACGCTTTTTTTCGCTGGGCCTTGTGGCTACCGCATTGACCAGTGCGACACCGGCGCTGGCGCACCACACCAAAAAGTTCTCGCAATGGAAGCCGGACCCGCGCCACCTGCCACAGTCCGTGCGCTATCGCAGCACATACAAGCCGGGCACCATTGTGGTGGAGCCGCGCAACCATTTTCTCTATCTGATTGAATCGTCCACCACCGCGCGGCGCTATGGCGTGGGTGTTGGCAAAGCGGGCCTCGCCTTTCAAGGCAGCGCCACGATTGCGCGCAAGGCCAAATGGCCAAGCTGGACGCCGACCCAAAACATGATCCGCCGCGAACCGGGCAAATATGCCAAACATGCCGGCGGCGTGCCCGGCGGCCCCAACAATCCG
>JBAUIL010000075.1:0-5327 GCA_049682915.1 Ahrensia sp.
TACTACGCGGGTGTTTTTTAATCGGGGTCGGTATGACACAACGCGAACGCATCTATCTGTTTGACACGACTTTGCGTGATGGCCAGCAGACGCCGGGCATTGATTTTTCCGTTGATGACAAGATCACCATCGCCAACATGCTCGACGCGTTTGGCTTCGATATGATCGAGGGCGGCTATCCCGGCGCAAACCCCACTGACACCGCGTTTTTCCAGCAAAAACGAACCAGCCATGGGCAATTTGTTGCCTTTGGCATGACAAAGCGCGCGGGTGTCTCCGCCTCCAATGACCCCGGTCTGGTCGGTCTGCTACAGTCAAAAAGCGACGCCATCTGCTTTGTCGGCAAAGCATGGGACTACCATGTCGAACTGGCGCTCGGCTGCACGCTGGAAGAAAATCTCGACTGCATCACCCAAAGCGTGGAAGCGACAATTGCCGCGGGCAAAACCGCGATGGTGGACTGCGAGCACTTTTTTGACGGTTGGAAAGCCAATCCAGATTACGCCATTGCCTGCGCCAAAACCGCTTTTGATGCCGGTGCCCGTTGGGTGGTTCTTTGTGACACCAATGGTGGCACGCAGCCTGATGAAATTCGCTCGGCTGTGGCGGCTTTGATCGCGGCAGGCGTGCCCGGCGACAGGCTCGGCATTCACGCGCATAATGATACCGAGCAGGCCGTCGCCAATTCGCTGGCGGCCATTGATGCGGGTGTGCGCCAGGTTCAAGGCACGCTCAACGGCATCGGCGAGCGCTGCGGCAATGCCAATCTGGTTACACTTGTCGGCACGCTGGGCCTCAAGCCGCAATGGTCAAACCGGTTCGAAACCGGCATTTTTGATCTGTCCGGCCTGACAGCGCTCAGCCGTTCGTTTGATGAGTTGCTGAACCGGTCGCCGCACCTGCAATCGCCCTATGTCGGGGCCAGCGCCTTTGCCACAAAGGCAGGCATTCACGCCTCCGCACTGCTCAAGGATCCCAAGACCTACGAGCACGTTGATCCTGTGGCAGTCGGCAACACCCGCAAGGTCATGGTGTCAGATCAGGGCGGCAAGTCCAATTTTATCAATGAGCTCAGCCGCCGTGGTATCACGGTCATGAAAAACGACCCGCGTCTGGACACACTTATCGCGCTGGTCAAGGAGCGTGAAGCGTCAGGCTCTGCTTATGAAGGTGCGGATGCCAGTTTTGAACTCCTGGCGCGGCGCATTTTGGGTGATGTGCCCAACTTTTTTGAGGTCGACAGTTTCCGCGCCTCAGTCGAGCGCCGCTTCAATGCCAAGGGCGAAATCGTCACCCAGTCAGAAGCGGTGGTAAAGATCACCGTTGATGGCAAGCAGCACATGTCTGTTGCCGAAGGGCAGGGCCCGGTCAACGCGCTGGATTTGGCGTTGCGCAAAGACCTCGGCAAATATCAGGACGACATCGCTGATCTCGAACTGGTGGACTATAAGGTGCGCATTCTCAACGGCGGCACCGAAGCCATCACCCGCGTGCTGATTGAAAGCACCGACCGCACCGGCAAGCGCTGGTGGACCGTCGGCGTCAGCGACAACATCATCGACGCGTCCTTCATGGCGCTGATGGACTCAGTGATCTTCAAGTTGATGAAAAACCGCGGCGAGGCAGGCTTGGTGGCGGCGGAGTGAGCGTTGAAAACTCCGCTATCATTGGCTGACATCTGCGTATAGATGTGCGCCATGCGCCCGACATTCCCCCATGAGACAGCTACTACACCGCGTGAACCGACACTGGGGTTTGCCTATGCATTGTCGGCGTTTTTGCTGTGGGGGCTTTTCCCGTTTTATCTCAAAGCCGTGTCACATATTCCCGTTTGGGAAGTTGTGTCTCACCGCATTGTCTGGTCCGTGCCAGTGGCTTTGGTTCTGGTGCTGGTCATGCGCCGCACCGCTGATCTACGTGCAGCCTTGCGCGACCCCAAAACGCTGGCGCTGGCCGCACTGACCGCAACACTGATTTCAGTCAACTGGGGTGTCTATGTCTATGCGGTAGGCTCCGGCCAGGCGGTGCAGGGCGCGCTGGGCTATTACATCAACCCGCTAATCAATGTGCTGCTGGGCGCTGTGCTGCTTGGCGAGCGCCTTGAGCGCTTGCAAATGCTGGCGGTCGGTTTGGCAATTGTCGCTGTCGCCATCCTAACGGTTATGGCCGGCGGTCTGCCGTGGATTTCGCTCGTCTTGGCGGGCTCTTTCGGCTTTTATGGGTTTTTCCGCAAAACCTTGCCAGTCGGCCCGGTGCAGGGCTTTACGCTGGAGGTTCTGATCCTCAGCCTCGTCGCGCTGCCATTTTTGCTATGGCTGGCCGTCAACGGCACAGGCACGTTCGGCAAGTCAGGCAGCGTCGACATGTGGTTGCTGCTGGTGGGTGGTCCGGTGACGGCGATACCGCTGGTGCTTTATGCCTCCGGTGCCAAGCTGTTGCGCTACACCACTATTGGCGTGATGCAATATCTCTCGCCTACGATGATTTTCCTGATTGCCGTCTTCGCCTTTGATGAACCGTTTTCGAAGTGGCAGCTAATCGCCTTTTGCTTCATCTGGGCTGCATTGGCTGTCTATTCTTACAGCCTGTTCGGAAAGGCGCGACGCAAGCCACGCCTTTCCCAGGAGACCTGATTACTTCAAACCGAAGCAATTGGCGTAGTAGGTAACCGTCGCTGGCCAATCGGCAAACACACCGACCACACCCACATCTTCGTGCAAGACGTTAAGCAGGTTGAACATATCGCCGTCATTGTTGATTACGTCTGCCACCGACTGGTAGTACCAGCCGCCGCCGCTGTTGAGCGGGCCAGAGCGTTCCAATGTCCATGTGATGATCTCGATATCAGCCGCCTTGGCTTCAGTCGCCAAGAGAGATGGAACCATCTCACCATTGTCGATCGTCACCAGCATCCACGTCGGCGGTGCAATGAAGTTGACGCCCATTTCCTTAAGTTCCGCCATCGTGTTAGGCCATGTGGACGCGTCCATCGGCGAGTAACCGTCGATATCGTATTCATCCATTAGATAGACCGCTTGCGCGCCAAACTCTGGCTCATTGTCGATCCAGTATTTGACGTCATCGAGATTGAACGACTGCAGCCATACGTCGGAAGCCGGGATACCGGCGGCTTTGTATTCGTCTACCAGCTTTTGGGCATACATTTCCTGGGTGAAGCCGTCAAAAGGCATCTCAACCGATGGCGATTTCAATTCTGGTGTGAATTTTGCGCCGAGCGATTTGAAAAGCTCGATTGACTCGGCATGTGTCATCAACGTCGCTGGGCCTGCTGAATAAAGATCTGTGCGAAAGGCGGCTGTGCCGTTGAGATATTCTTCGACCGTGGTCGCAGCGCCGTTTGCGGCATCCATTTTCGGCGTCAGCGTCTTGAATTGGTCAAGCGTGAGTTCCGATGTCCGGCATTCCGCTGCCGCGCCATCATCGCCGCTGGCCGCAGTAAATGGTGTTGTGCATGTCGACGCGAGATCGGTGGCAAGGATATTGGTGGTTGTGTGCAGGTCGTTTTGCGCGTGACGGCAGACCAACTCTTTATCGGCTGTGAAAGTAACGTCACATTCCAAGATGCCAGCGCCCATCCGCGCAGCAGCGACGTTTGACTCAACCGTATGCTCAGGGAACTGCAGCGGCGCGCCGCGGTGGCCGATCGAAAATTCGGATTGCATGAATGGGCCAGACTGACATGACCGCAGCTTCTCTTTGAGTGGACCGTCATCCATGTTTTCAACGAGGTAGAACGGACGCGGACCAATTTGCACATTGGCGGTGGTATGTTGTGCGGCCAGCGCTGGAAGAGAGACACACACCGACAAAGCGGCGAGGGTGAGTTTAGTATGCATGGGAAAGCTCCTGAGAAAACGTTGCCTGCTCAGAAACCACAAATCAATGACAGGTTGCCGACAGCAAAACCACAATTGTGTGACATTCTCAGTTCGGTTTCATTTCTGTTTCAGCGCTGTCATAATCGCGTCCATATTATCCATCACCAGTGGCTTCACCCGATCGGCGGTGTGAATGAAACCGGCTTGAGCCATATGATCCAGCATGTCCACAAAGGGTGACCAGAAGGCGTCAAAATTGGCCAGAATGATCGGCTTGTTGTGGCGGCCAAGCTGGGCCCATGTCATCATTTCCACCACCTCTTCCAGCGTGCCGATGCCGCCGGGCAGGGTGATGAAAGCGTCGGACCGTTCAAACATCGTGTGCTTGCGCTCATGCATATCTTTGGTGACGATCAACTCGTCAATGAAGTCCATCTCGCCAACCGTCGCTTCTCGGTTGAGCAGAAAATCCGGGATGATGCCGGTCACATGGCCACCATTTGCGTGGGCACTTTTGGCGACTGCCCCCATCAAACCGTTGGTGCCGCCGCCATAGACGAGGCCAAGACCAGCCTTCGCTAGAAGCGCGCCCAGCGCTGTGGCTTGCTGCAAAAACAAAACGTTGCTGCCAGGCGATGAACCACAATAAACGCACACTGATTTTATCGCTGACATAGCGTCCCCCTTATGCCCCGCCACACGATGTTGTGAGGGGCATTGGCATGGTGCTACATTTTGTTCATGATTCGCAATAAAGAGCGAAAAGGGGAGGCCGATGGCCCAGACTACATTTGGTGCAAAACTGGCTGCAGCGTTGATTACCGGCGGCAGTGTCCTCGGACTTGCTGCCACGTCTGGCAACCTGCGTTTGCCGGGTTTTGAGCCGAACCCACCCGCTTTGGAGGCGTCATCGACGCCGAGCGCTGAACCTGCGCAAGCCATTGAGCAAACCCCGCAAAACGAAGGGACTGTAGCGACTGAGCAAGAGGCACAGCCAGCAGCTGAGGAGCCTTCGGCCGCAGAAGATGGTGGTGACGCGCAAGCCGATGTCAGCACCGCGATGTTGATCCCGCAAGCACCGGTCTTGTCGGGGCCACCGAGCGTTGAGCCGCAACCAGCGATCCCTGCGCCGGATATTGTTATTCCAAGTTTTGATCTGCTGCGCGTAGAGCCGGACGGCTCTGTCGTTATTGTGGGCAATGCCGCGCCGCGCGCCGTGGTAGAAGCAATCACCGGCAGCCGCACGCTCGGCAGTGCCACTGCCGCCGCCAATGGCGACTTTGTTATCATTTTCGAAGAGCAGCTGGCGCCCGGTGACTATAATATTGTACTGCGCGCCGACGACAAAACGGGCACAGCTGCGACCTCGGTGCAGACCGCTATTGTCTCCATTCCGGAGCAAGGCGGCGATGGTATTTTGGCACTGGTAGAAGAGCCGGGCGCACCGTCACGGCTCATTTCGACCGGCCAAGGCACCGCGCAGCCGCT
>JBAUIL010000076.1:0-10769 GCA_049682915.1 Ahrensia sp.
GCAAAGATGCCCTCTTCCATGATGTAGGTTTCGCCGTTGAAGTCTTTATGGTCCTTGCCCTCGGCGATTACCGTGCCAACACCTGTTTTGGTGTAAAAGCCGGGAATGCCGCAGCCGCCCGCGCGCATCCGCTCGGCCAGCGTGCCCTGCGGGTTAAATTCCAGCTCCAATTCGCCTGACAGATATTGGCGCATGAATTCGGCGTTTTCGCCCACATAGGACGACATCATTTTTTTGACCTGCTTGGTCTGCAACAAAATGCCGATGCCGAAATCATCCACACCCGCATTGTTGGAAGCGAATGTCAGGTCTTTGGTACCCGCATCGCGGATAGCGGCCAGCAGCAATTCGGGAATACCGCATAGGCCGAAGCCGCCCGCGGCGATCAGCATGCCATCGTAAAGCAAGCCATCGAGGGCCGCATTAGCATTGGGATAAATCTTGTTCACTGGCTTCCCCCACAAAACGATACACTGTGTGTTGGATAAACCATTAAGCGACACAGGCAAACATTTTATTGCAGCGCAACATCACTTTCGAAGCTGCAAACCACTCTAGGGCCGACACTCATGCTCTGGCGCGCGAGGCGTCATAAATGGCCGCCATCGGGAAAGAACGGGTGCAGACCTGATCGCGGCCGTTATTCTTTGCCGCATAGAGCGCCGCATCGGTCCGCTCAAACAAGGCGTGGTAGCTCTCGCCGTCACGCGCTTCACACACACCAAAACTGGCGGTCAATGGCTTATCAAGCCCGACAAGTATTTTTGCTGTTTGCGCAAACACGGAGCGCATATTTTCAGCCGCCAATTTGCCAACGGGCAACTGCGCACCCGGCATGATGATGCAGAACTCTTCGCCGCCGATGCGCCCGCATAAATCACTTTGGCGCACGCCATCGCGCATCAATCGCGCCAAATGTCTCAAAACCTTGTCGCCAGTGGTATGGCCGTGCGCGTCATTGATTTGCTTGAAAAAGTCGATATCCGCCACAATCATCACCAGCGGCAATTGGCGGTGCTCTTCAAACAGTGTGGCAGCCCGCATTTCAAACCCCCGCCGGTTCAGCAAACCGGTCAGCGGGTCGGTCTCGCTTTGCATCCGCAATTCATCAACGATGCAGGTAACATAACTCATGTAGAGCGTAACAGCCGCTGTCAGTGAAGCAGCCGTAACGGTCATATTGATGAGCGACATATAAAGGGAATTACGCAAAGCACTTTCGCTAATACCATTGCCAGCGGGGTCGACTGTAAAGACCGTGCTCATAACAAGGGCAAACGCCAGAATAATGACCTGACCGCACAATAACAATGCCGACGCACGTCGGATATTTTGTGCCAGAACACCCAGTGAGAGGCACAGCAGGATAACGCAGCTAAACGAAATGATTTCTACGCGCATCGACAAATCGGGGTCGATAAAGCGGTAGTATCCATGGCCAACGGCGGCAATAACAACGATGGATGCCGCCAATTTGTGGATAGAACGTCCACCAAAACGGACTGCGACGGCAACCGAAAACAATGCGGCGCTCACCGTATACAGCACATCACCGAAAAACGGCACCGGCCCCGCAATGGCATAGATGCCGTAGCTTGCCTCAAGACCAAACGCGACCATGCCCGCCGCATAGGACAACGAAAGCACCAACGCCGAACTGAACTGCCTGCGGTTGAACCAGAGCATGAAGAAAGCGATAGCGAACACGCCCAGCACAAAGGGCGGCAGCAGCTTGTCAATCAAGTTGGCGTCGATGGACCCGATAATCATGGTGACTTCCCCTATGCCCAGACTATCAGCCACTCATTGACAACTCCTTACGGCCAAAGCGCGCTTCTTAGCTTGGTTGACCCGTTAGCGTATCGACCAGTCGAGCTTCCCGCTTATCATAGACCCACCTGTCGATATCGCCCTGACGGATTTTTTCCACCGCATCATTGATGCTGAACAGCGGCACCAAAAACCATTCTCTCGGCACGACCGACTTACCAAGCCGATCCGGTATGGAGATATCCAGCTTGGCTGGCTCGAAAACACGATGAATGAGCTTTTCGAGCTTGGATCGATTGATATTGTAGAGCTGGTAGGTCGCGATAATTTCCACATCCGCCATCAAGAACGTGGGGTCGAGCTTGGCGTTCGCGATCCGGCTTTCGACACTGCCGCCCGTCACGCCAATCTTGTGCAGAAGGTCGCGGTTTGCGGCCACAAACGGATGGTCGGAAAGGCTGCGCAGCACATAGATGGTGCCGCTTTCCGTGTCCGTATCGTCAGCTTGAGCAGAAAATAGCGGCCCGGCAGTCGGTTCTGAAACGAGGCGGCTGGCATCATCATTATACATGGCTCTTATCACCGAGCGCAATTGCGCAGGTTTTTGAATCGCACGCGCTTACGTAAAGATTGCACAACCACAGCAGAGTCTGGCGGAAAAGTCTCGCATTTGGCTTCGCCAGTTGCGGATGGTGCCCCCACACGGACTCGAACCGCGGACCTACTGATTACAAATCAGTTGCTCTACCAACTGAGCTATAGGGGCAACGCGGTGGCAAATAGCATATTGCCGGAAACTGTAAAGGGGATAATTGCCAATAGAGTCAATTTCAACACGGGTTTCCGGCGCTGTCCAACCGCTTGACCGCTTGACACATCACAACATGCGGCTTCAAACAGAAATGATGGCAAACAAACTGCATTTCACCGCTTCCAATGCGCCCGGCGCCGTGCAGGCCCTGCGCGATTTAACCGCGCGCTATGGCCAAATAACAGCGCACGAAGCCGACGTTATCATTCCGATTGGCGGTGATGGTTTCATGCTGCAAACCATCCATGCGCACATGAACACCGGTCAGAAAATATACGGGCTTAACCGGGGTTCCGTCGGTTTTTTGATGAATGAGTTTACCCAGCACGACCTGCAGGAGCGGATTGCGCAAGCGGAAGAAGAAACCATATCGCCGCTGGCCATGACGGCGGAGGACATTGGAGGCGACATCATCACGGCGCTGGCCATCAATGAGGTGTCGCTGTTCCGCCAGTCCTACCAGGCGGCGAAAATCAAAATCACGGTGGACGCCAAAACACGGCTGCAGGAGCTGGTGTGTGACGGCATTATGGTGGCCACACCGGCGGGGTCGACCGCCTATAATCTTTCCGCGCAGGGGCCAATCGTGCCGCTGCATGCGCCGTTGCTGGCGCTAACCCCGGTCAGCCCCTACCGACCTCGGCGCTGGCGCGGCGCGTTGCTGCCCAACCATGTCAAAGTGACGTTTGACATTATCGAGCAATCCAAACGCCCGGTGAATGCGGTTGCTGATCACACCGAGGTTAAATCCGTCCGCAGCGTGTCGGTGCAACTATCCAGCGCGCACCAAGCGACGGTTCTGTTCGACCCCAATCACTCCTGGGACGAACGCATTCTGGCAGAACAATTCAAATATTAGAGTATTTCCGGTTCAGGCGGAATAAAAACAGAGCATTAGCAATCGCGTTTGAGCGCAGCGAAAGGCAGCGGTTGCTGATTCAACCCGAACCGGAAATGCTCAAAGGCCCGCGCAGTTTCCTACGCGGGCCGTTTAGAGAAGACGAAAATCTAGATTACATCGCGCCTGCTGGCATGATCACTTTGTCGATCACGTGGATGACACCGTTTGATGTTTCAATGTCGGCTGTGACGACATTCGCATCATTCACCATCACACCATTGTCGAGGTCGATCGTGACGTCACCGCCCTGCACTGTTGCGGCTGTCATGTCGTCGGTCAAATCTGTCGACATCACTTTGCCCGGCACCACGTGGTAGGTCAAAATCGCGGTCAGCTGGTCTTTGTTTTCTGGCTTCAGCAGATCATCGACCGTTGTGCCCAACGCAGCGAACGCGTCATCGGTTGGTGCAAATACTGTGAACGGGCCTTCGCCTTTCAGCGTATCCACCAGGCCAGCAGCCTGCACGGCAGCAACCAGCGTTTCGAAGTCGGTGTTGCCTGCGGCAGTGTCAACGATGTCCTTCATACCGCCCGCAATCGCGGAAGTGGCCATAAAGCCAGCGACGAGTGTTGATGCAATAGCTGTCTTCAGTTTCATGTTATGCTCCTCTCGAAGTTTACACGGCTTGCGCGTTGGTCTTTGGCGTCAAAGCCGCGTGGATGCATTTTGCATTCCACAGCTATTACGTTTGCGAGCGGCGGTAGTTCACGCGGACGTGCTTTTTTGTGATCAAACAAATGTGAGGAAAAATCGGAAAATAAGGCGCCAAAAGCCATTGAAAGCCATAATCTAGATGCCAATCGGTGCTTTTTGTAACAATTAGAACACAATCATAGCGCCAATTGACGCAAAGAGCAGCTGCGCGTTGACTTCAACAGTGCCATTGCCTATGCGGCTCTTATATTCCGGCGTTCCGGACCAGCTGCAACGAAAGCAAACGAGAGCCATTGTCCATAACATTTTCTGAGCTCGGCCTGTCAACCAAAGTACTTCAAGCAATCGAAGGTGCAGGCTACACGACACCAACCCCCATTCAGGCGGGTGCCATTCCTCATGTTGTTGCCGGAAAGGATGTCTTGGGCATCGCTCAAACCGGCACCGGTAAAACCGCTGCCTTTGTGCTGCCGATGATCACTCGGCTGGAACGCGGACGTGCCCGGGCGCGTATGCCCCGCACCTTGATTGTCGAGCCGACGCGCGAACTCGCCGCACAGGTTCATGCCAATTTCGACCAATACGGCGCAAAACATAAGCTGAATGTGGCCTTGTTGATCGGCGGCGTATCGTTTGATGAGCAAGAGCGTATTCTAGAGCGCGGTGCTGATGTGTTGATCGCAACGCCCGGTCGTTTGCTTGATCATTTCGGACGCGGCAAACTGCTGCTCACCGGTGTAGAAATTCTGGTGATCGACGAAGCCGACCGCATGTTGGACATGGGCTTCATTCCCGATATCGAGCGGATTGTCAGCCTTATCCCATTTACCCGCCAAACCCTGTTTTTCTCCGCGACCATGCCGCCAGAAATTCAGCGCTTGGCTGACCAGTTCCTGCAGGCCCCTGCCCGTGTTGAAGTCGCCCGCGCCTCGTCAACAGCAACGACGGTCGAGCAAAAAGTGGTGCCGGTATCCAGTAAGGATTTCGAAAAGCGCTCCACGTTGCGTGAACTCATCAAAAAACAAGATGATCTGAAAAACGGCATCATCTTCTGTAACCGTAAACGTGACGTGGCGACCCTTTGGAAATCATTGGAAAAGCATGGCTTTTCTTGTGGTGCATTGCATGGCGACATGGATCAGCGGTCGCGCACACTAATGCTTGAAGGCTTCAAGGAAAATAAAATCCAGTTGCTGGTGGCTTCCGATGTTGCCGCCCGTGGCCTGGACATTCCAGACGTCAGCCACGTGTTCAATTTCGATGTGCCCATCCACGCCGAAGACTATGTGCACCGCATCGGTCGCACCGGCCGCGCCGGGCGTTCCGGCAAAGCCTTCACATTGGTCGAAAAAGCCTCGCGCAAATATCTCGACGCCATTGAAGCGATGATCCAAACCAAGCTGGATGTGCTGGGCGATATACCGGTCGAAGACAACGCAAGCGATGATGATGCCAAGTCCGGCGGTCGCAAGCGCCGCGGTCGTCGCAGCGACAACAAAACCGAAGCGCAAGCACCGGTAGTTGAGGCCGCGGAAACCGCCCCGGTCGATGATGCCGAAACCAACGAGCGTCGCGAGCAGATCAAAGAAGACAACCGCAAGCGCAAAGACGCGGCCAACAGCAATGATGACGCAGCCAAATCACGTGCCAACACACGCGGTCGCGGTCGCAACCAGGATCACGACAATGGCCATGTGCCTGTTGGTTTCGGCGACGAAGTGCCAGCGTTCATGATGATTGGCCGCTGAGCAAATCCACATTTCTGATGAAATTGATTAAGCGCGTGCAGCCATGGCTTGCCGCGCTTTTTCGTTGATGGCTATCTATGCAAAATCGCGATTGATTATAGCGCGTTGCGGGCCTCGGCCAGCTCTTTCAAATCGGCGGGCTTCAACTCAACCGATTCACCGCAGCCGCAGGCGGACTCTTGGTTCGGGTTGTTAAACACGAAACCCGTGCGCAGCTTGGTGACCTCAAAGTCCATCTGCGTACCCAAAAGATACAGCATGGCAGCCGGATCGATCCACACATGGGCGCCATTGTGTTCGACATGGTCATCCTTTGGGTCCGGCTCAGTAACCAGATCCACGGTATATTCCATGCCCGCACAACCACCTTTTTTGATGCCAACCCGAACGCCCTGCGCGCCCTGGTCGGCGCGTGCGTCAACGATTTCAGCCACGCGGTCGGCGGCTGCGTCCGTCAATGTCAGAAATGCGAAAGCCATCATCGTCTCCTATGACCATTAAGGTGGTCATATGCAGCGTATCATACAAGAGCCCGTATCAGTACAGGCCGACAGCGATTTGCGCTTCTTCGCTCATCCTGTCCGGCGTCCATGGCGGGTCAAAGGTCATTGCCACTTCAACATCCATCACACCTTCCACGGTGCGCACTGCGTTTTCCACCCATCCCGGCATTTCACCGGCAACAGGACAGCCCGGTGCAGTCAGGGTCATCTCAACTTTGACCGTTCTGTCGTCTTCGATATCCACCCTATAAATCAACCCCAACTCATAAATATCGGACGGAATTTCCGGGTCATAAACGGTCTTTAGTGCAGCGACAATGTCATCAGTCATCCGCGCAAGTTCAGCTTGCGGGATGGCGCTTTCGGTAACGGCTGGCGTTTCGGGTTCAGTCGAAACCGTCGTCTCTTGGTTTTGATCATCCATCATGGCTTCAAATTACTCCAAAAATCAGCCAAAGAACAGTCGCGCTTTTTCAAGCGCTTCGGCCAGCGTGTCAATTTCTTCGCGCGTATTATACATGCCAAACGACGCGCGGCAGGTCGATGTGACGCCGAAACGTTGCATCAACGGTTGTGCGCAATGCGTGCCTGCGCGCACGGCCACGCCGGACCGGTCAATCAGCATCGACACGTCGTGCGCGTGCACGCCTTCGATCTCAAACGAGAAGATCGCGCCCTTGCCCGGTGCGTTACCGATAATCCGCAGCGCATTGATGCGGCTGAGCCTTTCCTGGGCATAGTCGCGCAAATCCGCTTCATGGGCCGCGATGTTCTCGCGCCCGATGCTTTCCATATAATCGAGCGCCGCACCCAGGCCGATGGCTTGTGCAATCGGCGGCGTGCCCGCTTCAAAACGATGCGGCGGATCGTTATAGGTCACACCATCCATGGTGACTTCCTCGATCATCTCGCCGCCACCCTCAAACGGCCGCATCTGCATCAAACGGTCTTTTTTGCCATACAGCACGCCAATGCCTGATGGTCCGTAGACCTTGTGGCCGGTGAACACATACCAGTCACATCCCAAGTCCTGCACATCCACCGGCATATGAACCGCGCCCTGGCTGCCATCGACCAGCACGGGAATGCCACGTGCACGAGCGATTTCACACACCTGCTTAATGGGCACCACAGTACCGAGCACGTTCGACATGTGGGTCAGCGCAACGAGCTTTGTGCGCTCCGTCAGACGGCTTTCAAATTCGGCAATATCGAACGCGCCTTCGTCATCGACCGGCACCCAAACCAGTTTCGCGCCTTGCTGCTCACGCAGAAAGTGCCACGGCACGATGTTGGAATGGTGCTCCATGATCGACAGCACAATCTCGTCGCCCTCGCCGATATTGGGCTGACCATAGCCGTTAGCGACGATGTTGATGGCGTGGGTCGCACCCTTGGTAAAAACGATCTCGTCCACCGACCCTGCATTGAGGAAAGCACGCACTTTCTCGCGCGCCGCCTCATAGGCATCGGTGGTCTCGTTGGACATGAAATGCAAGCCGCGATGCACATTGGCATAACGCGTTTCATAGGTGTTGGAGACCGCATCAATCACTTGGCGCGGCTTTTGCGCCGATGCGCCATTGTCCAAGTAAACCAAGGGCTTACCGTGGACTGTTTGCGTTAAAATCGGAAAGTCTGCCCGAATTTTTTCGACATCATAGCTCATCTGTTTAGCCGTGCGCCTCAAGCCAGGTGTCGATGCGCGCTTCCAACGCTTCAACCAACGCTTCGTCTTCCAGTTCTTCGACGATTTCAAACACAAACGCTTTGACCAAAAGGCCGCGCGCCGACTTCTTGCTGATGCCCCGCGCCATCAGGTAAAACAGATGATCATCGGAAATTTCTGTCACCGTCGCACCATGCGCACAGATCACATCATCAGCGAAAATTTCCAGTTCCGGCTTCACCGAAATGCCCGCTTCATCACTGAGCAGCAGCGTGTTGCAGGCCATTTGCGCGTCAGTCTTCTGGGCAATTTGTGCCACCTTGATCTGGCCTTGGAAAACACCCTGCGCCGCGCCGTTGATGACGTTGCGCACGGTTTCGGTTGACGTCGTATTGGGCGTCACGTGGTCCAGTTTCAGCGTCACATCCACATGGCTGCTATCGCCAATCAGATTGACTGAGCGGAACGCCAGATCAGCGCCCTCGCCCTGCACGCTGGCATGCACTTCTTCGCGCACCAGCTCACCAGAGAAGTTGACCACAAACAGCGTCAGCTTTGCGTTCGCTTCCAATTCAATTTCGATTTGGCCGAGATGCGTCGCCGCATTGCCCTGGTCCTGAATGCGAACCCAGGTCACTTCAGCGCCGTCACGGAGTGTGATCCGCGTTACATTGGTGGCGGTCACCGCGTCAGCGCTGCCCAAATGCCGGTCAACGATCATGGCATTTGCGCCTGCACCGAACACAAACCCGTTGCGCGTATGGCTTTGGCCACCGCCATGCAGCGTTTGCAGTTCAATCGGCGCGCCCAGCGCAACGCCATCAGCAACATTCACCTGAACCCCGTCAGAAACGAACGCCGTGTTCAACGCTGCAATCGTTTCATCGCTGGCATAATTATCCAGTGCCACGCCACTCACATCGGCACCCAACGCATCAGCCGTTGAGGTTACCGACGCTTCATCAATATCGGCTTGCTCCACCAGCTTACCGTTGCCCAATACGATGCGCTTTGAGCCTGCAATCAGCGGATCAACCGCTGTGAAAACCGCCTCCGGATTGTAGGCCGGGAATGCCTTCATCAAGCGCCGTAGGTCGGTGTAGTGCCACGCCTCGACCTTGCGGGTTGGCAAACCGCCCTTTTTGATCGCGCTCACGGCCTGATCACGCGCGTGGATGGTTGCGCTATTGCCTGGCAAGCGGCCCATACGGGCAACAAAGGAATCGACAATTGCCGTTTCAGCAACTGTCAGCGGCAGTTTTGCTGCTGCAGTCATAGCGTTGCTCCTCAGGCCGCGGCTTCAATGATGTCGGCATAGCCATTGGCTTCCAACTCATGGGCCAACGTCTTGTCGCCGGTTTTGACGATTTTGCCCTTCGACAACACGTGCACCGTGTCGGGCACAATGTGGTCCAGCAGGCGCTGATAGTGGGTGATGACAATCACCGCACGGTCAGGCGAACGCAGCGCATTGACGCCATCAGAGACGATTTTCAGCGCGTCAATATCAAGGCCAGAATCGGTCTCGTCCAGAACGCACAACTGCGGCGCAAGCAGCTTCATTTGCAGAATTTCAGCGCGCTTTTTTTCACCGCCCGAAAAGCCCACATTCAGCGGACGCTTCAGCATCGCCATATCAATGTTCAGTGTTGCGGCTTCTTCTTTGACGATGCGCACGAATTCCGGCGTCGTCAGTTCATCTTCGCCGCGCGCCTTGCGCTGCTCGTTCATCGCAACCTTCAAGAACTGCATGGTAGCAACGCCGGGAATTTCCATCGGGTATTGAAACGCCAGGAAAATGCCAGCTGACGCACGCTCCGCCGGGTCCATCTCCAAAATGCTCTCGCCATTGTAGAGGATATCGCCAGACGTCACTTCATAGTCGTCACGGCCTGCCAGAATGTAAGACAATGTCGACTTGCCAGACCCATTCGGCCCCATAATAGCCGCCACTTCACCGGCTTTGACCGTCAGGTTTAAGCCTTTGATGATTTCAGTGTCGGTGTCCGCGATTTTCGCGTGAAGGTTTTTAATTTCCAACATCGTTTTGTCTCCGTTTGTCCCTTTTGCTCCGTCATTCCGGACGCACTATGTGCGATCCGGAATCCAGAGCCGAGCGCTCTAAAAAGTCAGCTCATCCATTTTCGTATTTCTTCGCTTGGGCTATACCGTTCAGCGTCCATGCCACTGTGCAGATCCGAAGATCGTAGAGTAATCCCCCAAGTTCTCGGCGCTGGATTCCGGGTTCTGCTGCGCAGCCCCGGAATGACGGCCGAGAAACTGATCACCCCACACTACCCTCAAGGCTAATCCCGATCAGCTTTTGCGCTTCAACCGCAAACTCCATCGGAAGCTCCTGAATAACTTCCTTGACGAAGCCATTGACGATCAGCGCGATGGCTTCCTCTTCGGGAATGCCGCGCTGCATGCAGTAGAACAGCTGATCATCAGAAATTTTCGATGTCGTTGCCTCATGCTCAAACTGCGCGGTCGCGTTGTTGGCTTCGATATAAGGCACCGTATGTGCACCGCACTGGTCGCCAATCAGCAGCGAGTCGCACTGGGTGAAGTTACGCGCATTGGATGCTTTGCGGTGGGCCGACACGCGACCGCGATAGGTGTTCTGCGAACGGCCTGCCGAGATGCCTTTTGAGATAATCCGGCTCGACGTGTTTTTGCCCAAATGGATCATCTTGGTGCCGCTATCCACCT
>JBAUIL010000077.1:0-2463 GCA_049682915.1 Ahrensia sp.
TTCTTCAGGTCCAGCGCGACGGAGCGCTTGCCCCGGTTGCAGCTGTGAAAATAGGCCGCCGACAGGTTTTCGCCGTTCTTGCCGGTGATGAAGGGTGGTCCCCAATGGCGGGTTTCGTCGCCGCCATCGGGGTTTTCAATCTTGATGACATCCGCACCCATATCAGCCAGCAATTGCCCGGCCCATGGCCCTGCCAGCACCCGCGCCAACTCGATGACGCGGAGGCCTTCAAGCGGTTTGTGCGCCATGCTCATGCCAGCGGCTTGCCTTGCTTGCGGCTCAGCGCCTGCTTTTCCGCGACTAGCTTGCGCTGGTAGCGACCCTGAACGATTTCCACCAGCACCATGGTGACGAGCACGAAGTAGAACGTTGTCTTGCTCAGCGCTTCGACCGGATAGCCGAAGAATTTCAGATGCGCCAAGTGGCCGCCTTCGGTGGTTAGCAATATGCCGACCAGCAGCAGCACGAACAAGCCGACCACCTCATACATGCGGTTGCGGTTGAGGAAGTTGGCAACCGTCTCCGCCATCACCACCATCAAAATGCCCGAGACAATGATCGCCGCTGTCATGACGATCAGATGATCGGTCAGCGCCACCGCTGACAGGACGGTGTCAAATGAGAACACTACGTTCATCGCGGTAATCCAGAACAGCGCTTTCATGGGCGAGGCCATTTTGCGCTCACCCACCTCATGGCCCACATCATCCAGCGCCAGCATATGGGTGATCTCTTTGATCGCGGTGTAGATCAGGAAAACACCACCAGCGAGCACGATCAGCGCATGGCCGGAAACTTCGCCCTCAACAAACGGCACGCCGGTGATGGTGAAAAACGGCTCCTGAAAGGCGGCGATAAGCTGCAGTACCACGACCAGAAGCACAATGCGCAAAACGATGGCTAGGATGATGCCCAAGCGCCGGATGCGCGCTTCATGTTGTGCGCCGGTCTTCTTGGCTTCCAGCGAGATATATAAAAGATTGTCAAAGCCCAGCACTGTTTCCAGCGCGGTCAAAATCAGGAAAATCGTTAGATTTTCCAAGGTGAAAAGACTTGCGATTAGTTCCATGACGTTCCCCCGTCGGTGTGCCCCATTTACGCAGGGCGGGCCTTTGGCTGGCGCACTGCGATAGAGCAGTAAAACAACCCGGCGCCTATCGCTGTCAACGCTGCCGCCGCATATATTAGGCTCAATCCGCCAATCGGTTCCAGAAATGCCACGATGGGCGCGGATAAAAACTGCGCGGTAAACACGCTCATGGTCATGTAGCCCGCCGCGCGCCCACGCATGGTGGGTGGCACCTGCGAATAAAGCCATGTGCTGGCGTTGGGCAACACAACACCCGACGCAAAGCCGATAAGCATCATCAGCGCAAAAACCACCCAGACCGGTGGTAGCGTCGCAAGGGCGGCAAAACCGCATGCGGTGATAAAGAAGGAGCAAGCTGCAATAACCGGTGGTCGCGCAAGACCGCGGATGCGCCCGAAACCCAGCGAGACGATACCCGATGTGAATGTCAGTGTCGCAATGGCTGCGCCAGCAAGCGCTGCACTTTCAATACCCAGCTCCCGCAGCAGAAAGGGCAGTTTCAAGGGCAGGGTGTAGAAGATGAGAAAGTTGGCGAACATGGAGAAAATGATCGTCGCGGCAAATGCCCAAGGGAAAGACGTTGCAGGCATTGGTTCATCGGGATTGGCAGTCAGCGGCTTGCCGGGCGGCACCAGCAGGGCAATCAGGGGCAGAAGAACCAAGGGCGCGAGATAAACCGCAAACGGCCCCCGCCACGACACATCGGCCAAGAGCCCGCCGCTCATGATGAAGATGACCCCGCCGAAGCTCATCGCCGCCGCTTGATAGCCGAGCACCCGCCCGCGTTCTTCGTCTGTGTAAAGATTGGCAATCAACGCCATCGCGGAAGGCATGATGCAAGCAACGGCGATGCCAAGCAGCACCCGGCCAATCAGTATGTGGCCGATTGCATCCAGATAAAGCCCCGACGAGCCTGCAAGGATGTAAAGGCAAATGCCAAACACCAGCACGTTGCGCTTGGTGGCACGGTCAACAATGTAGCCGGTCACCGGTGAGGCCAAGGCAATTGCCAGGCCCGGCACCGTCAAAATCAACGGCACAAGCCATGTCGCATCGGGGTTGTCGGCAAAATGGTCCTGCAAGCCGGGCAGGGAAGGCGCAATGGTGGCGCCCGCCATCACTGTCAGGGTTGCGCACGCCAAAAGGATAATCAGCGTCGGCGTGCGACTGTCTTTGGTGGCAGACATGCTTGGCTTTCCGCGTTATGGCTTTACCGGCAAAACGACGGTGTTCACCCAATCGATGAATGCCTGCGTTGCCGCCTCCGCATCCAAATCATTGAGCGTTTCATGGCGTGCCGTGTCAAAGATGCGCGTCGTGATGTTGTTGAAACCCGCGCGCTTCATGTTGGCTGCGTGCGTGGTGACGGCTTT
>JBAUIL010000078.1:0-1516 GCA_049682915.1 Ahrensia sp.
TTTGGCCTTGGGGGCAGCATGTTGCACTTGCCGCTTAAACGAAGCCAGCGGGCTGGCAGGCTGAAAATGAGACGTAAACACTTTAGTGTTGATTTCCTTAGTCAGGACCTTGAGTTTACCGGAGGCCACATCCGCGAGAAAATACCGTCCCGCCGGACAAGGCCATGATAGGCGGCAGCGCCGATGTGCATGACCACAAGCGCTCCAATTGCATACGAACCATAGTAATGGGTTGCCTTTGCAAAAGCGGCCAAGGCATCCGACCGTGGGACTAACGTTCCGATGCCCAATGCATCGAGCGCTTCGATCGGAAAGCCGCCTGCCCTGACCCTTACATAGCCCGCCAACGGCATAATCAAGAGCAAAACATACAGGCTGATGTGACTAAATTGCGCAGCTGTGCGTTGCAGCAACGGCAATTCAACTGGCTTCAGCCTGGGTGGATTGCGCCAGCGATACAAAAGCCGCACAACAATCAAGATCAGCAGTAGCACTCCAATGTTCTTGTGGGCGATGAACAGCGCGTTTTGCAGATCGCGGTTCAAACCACTTTGAACCATGAGGCCGCCGACCGGCAGCATGCCCAAAACTAAAATTGCCATAACCCAGTGGATCAGCCGCGCCGGAGCGCTATATTTCGATTGGTTATCGTTCATCCGTCCGATCCCATGACACGCTTGAGCAGCGCGATCCGCCTCTTGTTGTGCGTCTTGTTCGGGAAAAAGTAGTTTTATTTGTGATGCAGACAAGAAATGCGACAGCGCAAAATGCCACATTCAGGCGGGCCCCGATGGCACCGGATGAAAAAACACGCGCGCCATTGACCGCTTTCATCATCGCTGCGCTGGCTGGGGTGCCCGTCATCGCGGCTCTGGCTTACATGCTACCAAACCCGGGCCAATTTGCGGGATTTGCGATTGGGGCCGGCCTTTCATTTTACACGCTGGCATGCGCGTTGATCGGCTATTATTTGCTCAGAAGCTATCCTCATGCACGGTTGGGCTTGTGCAATATTGTCACCTTGATGCGGTTGATGCTTGTTGCGGTGCTTTTCGCCGCGCTGGTTGGCGATATAGCACCCAATTGGGTGCTCTTTTGCATAGCCGTGTTCGCACTGGCTTTGGATGGCGTGGACGGTTGGCTTGCGCGCCGCCAAGGGCTCGCGTCTGACTTTGGCGCACGATTTGACGTTGAGGTAGACGCCGCTTTCGCGTTGTTGCTGGCAATCTATGCTGCGACACAGGGTGCGGCGGGCTTTTGGGTCATCCTGCTGGGCGTGCCGCATTATCTGTTTGCAGCTGCGCGCCTGATGTTGCCGTGGCTCAACGGTGCGTTGCGGCCAAGTATCGCACGCAAAGCCGTTTGCGTGTTCCAGATTGCCACGCTCATCGCATTACAGATACCGTTCTTTGAAGACGGACAACTCAACATCCTCATCGCGGCAGTCGTGCTTGCGCTGGTCTGGTCGTTCGGTCGTGACATCCTATGGCTGTGGCGTACGCAAAAATGACCAAAA
>JBAUIL010000079.1:0-14900 GCA_049682915.1 Ahrensia sp.
TTATCGGCAAGCGCTTGGCAAGCCTGTCACCCATTCGGGCTATCTCCGCTGTCCGGCAGGTTTCGGGTGCCGTGCTGAAAAAACCATTTGCCATCACCGGCCCTTCGGTCGGCTGGGTCGGTGAAACAGAAGCGCGCATTGAGACGGACGCAAGCACCCTGTCTGAATTGTCGTTCCCGACCATGGAACTTTACGCCATGCCGGCGGCGACCCAGTCGTTGTTGGAAGACAGCGCCATCGACATCGACCAATGGATTGCCAGCGAAGTTGAAGCAGCCTTTGCTGAGCAGGAAGGCGCGGCCTTTGTCAATGGCAATGGGGTTAACAAATCGCGGGGTTTCCTGGATTACACCACGGTGGATGAAGCCTCTTGGTCATGGGGCAATCTTGGCTATGTCGCCACCGGCGAAGCGGGCGCATTGCCCGTTGATGATCCGTCAGATGTGCTGATCGACACCGTCTATGCGCTCAAGGCGGGGTATCGTCAAAACGCCAACTGGGTGATGAACCGCAAGACCCAGGCCGCAATCCGCAAACTGAAAGATGCGGACGGCAACTACCTTTGGCAGGCACCCGCTGCCAGCGGTCAAAACGCCATGCTGATGGGTTTTGCGATTACCGAAGCGGAAGACATGCCGGACATCGCAGCGGACGCCAACGCCATTGCATTTGGTGATTTCAACCGTGGCTATCTGGTGGTGGACCGCATGGGTGTGAGCGTTCTGCGCGATCCCTATTCGGCCAAACCCTATGTCCTCTTCTACACCTCAAAACGCGTTGGCGGCGGTGTGCAGGACTTCGATGCCATCAAACTGGTGAAATTCGGCACCGCGTAGCGCTTAGCGCTTTCCCCAACGCATTGCCGATTGCGGCCCCGGTTCCTCCCGCCGGGGCCGCATTTTCTTTTCCGCAGGAGTTTTCATGACATCCAAACGCATATCCGACCCCGCTGTTTTGGCGGTAACCGTGCAGCAGGCCAAGGCGCACCTGCGCATTTCAGCCAATGACGATGATGATGTCGTGCAAAGCCTGTTGGCTGCCGCTATCGATTTTCTGGAGCGCGATACCGGACTGTCATTGATCAATCAGACATGGCGCTTCTGGTTTGATGCCGTACCCGATGACAAGGTACTGCTGATTGATCGGCGTCCCGCCAACGATATTGTTTCATTCATCGGTTACGACCGTACGGGCAATGCCACCAGCATCGGAGCCGAGAGCTATTTTCTCAATACGGTGACCGTGCCCGCGCGGTTGCGCTTGGCAGCAGATCAAGATTGGCAGGTTGCCGTCAACGGGCTCGAAGTCGATGTCAGGTCCGGCTTTGGTGAAACCGGCGCGGATGTGCCGAGCAGCCTTGTGCAGGCAATTCTGTGTCTTGTTGCGCATTGGTACGAGTTTCGCGGTGCTTTTGATGCCAGCGATCAACCTGTGTCCATTCCGGATGCCTACAAGCGCCTGATTAAGCCTTGGCGTCGGATGGGGCTTTGACCATGGCTCAGCGTTTTGATCCCGGCCAGTTGCGCCACCGGATTGTGCTGCAGGAAGCCACTTACGCTGCCGACAGCGATGGTGGCTTTGAGACGCTGTGGACAGACATCGCCACCATCTGGGCGTCGATAAAGCCCGCTGGTGCCGATGTGCAACTGCGCGCCGCAGCCGACGAGGTTGATGTCAGCCACACGATTATTGTGCGCCATTCAACTTTGATCAAGCCGAACATGCGTTTTCGCCATGGCGCACGCGCCTTCATTGTTCTGAGCGTCAATGATCTCGATGAAACCGGACGATACACCAGCGTCACCACGCGGGAGGAAGCCGCATGAAAGTTGCCGTGAAAGTCTCTTCAGACGCAATGATACGCGCTTTGCGGCTAGCGCTGCTCGACACCCGCCAGAAGGTGGCCGCCAAAGCCGAAAGCCTTCAAAACGACAACCCTCAGGAGCGTGACAATGTCTCTCGTTCTTGATCTTCACCGCGCAATCATAACGGCGTTTCGCAGCGATGCGCAGCTTAGCGCATTGCTAAATTCGACCGACAGCATTTTTGAGCGGGTACCGCCAAACCGGCAATTTCCGTGCATTGTGGTCGAGCAATCACTTGCTGCCGATTGGAGCACCGACCATGAGCCAGGGCGCGATGTTATCGTCACGGTTGGTATATGGTCACGCGCCGATAACCGCGCTGAAACCTACGCGATTTCTGATCGCGCGGTCACTGTGCTGGAAACTGGATTTGAAACATCCAACAGCTTGAACATCGTGCTCAGTCAGATGTTGTCGGCAACCTATACAAGAGAAGCCGCCCAACGCGCTTACCGCGCGACGATCCGGCTGCGCTTTCTGATCGAACCTGCAACTCAATAACCGCAATGGAGAACGCCATGGCTGCACAGCGCGGCAAAGATATCTTGCTCAAAACCAGGGACGCGACCACATCCGCTTTCGTAACGGTAGCCGGGCTGCGCACCAAGCGGCTGGTGCTCAACCAGCAAAGCGTTGATATCACCGATAGCCAGTCCGCCGGGCGCTGGCGCGAATTGCTTGGTGGGACAGGCATCCGTCGCGCGGCGCTGTCAGCGTCGGGCATTTTCAAAGACGCCGCTTCGGATGCCCAGTTGCGCGCCGCATTTTTCGACAGCCAGACCACTGACTATCAGCTGATCATGCCGGACTTTGGCACCTTGTCAGGGGCTTTTTTGATCACGGCGCTGGAATATGCCGGCAATCATGACGGCGAAGTGACGTTCGACATCGCGTTAGAATCCGCCGGTGAACTGCAATTTTTGGAGGCGGTATGAACGTCAATCTGCATCGCGGTGAAATTTCTGCGCAACTGGGCGGCGCTGAGCGGCGGCTATGTTTGACCCTCGGCGCCTTGGCGCAACTGGAAGCCGCGTTCAGCGTCGGTGACCTTCAATCGCTGGTGGCGCGGTTCGGTGATGGCCGACTGTCCGCCAATGATCTGATCACGGTCCTGCATGCCGGTCTTGTCGGCGGCGGCCATAATTTCAGCCGCGAAGAAGTCGCCCAATTGCATGTTGATGGCGGCGTGGCAGCCTATGCAAAAATCGTTGGTGAGTTGCTTGCGGCAACTTTTGGAGAGCCAGATGCGTGACAAAGCGGAACCGCTGCCTTGGTCGCAAATCATGGCTTTCGGGTTTGGTCGGCTTGGCCTGTCACCCGATGCGTTCTGGTCGATGAGCCTGCGCGAGATGAATGCCGCCATCCGATGGCATTTGCCGCATCTCGGCAGCACACCGGGGATGAACCGCACCGGTCTGGCTGACCTGATGAAGCAGTTTCCAGATCAAATGCATGGAGGGTCCGATGGACACTGAGTTGACCGTTGCCATCAAGGCTGACACGCGCGATTTTGAAAGCGCGATCGATAATCTGCAAAACCAGGCGTCAAAGTTTGGTGACCAGTTGACGGGCGCATTTTCCGACGCGGTCGTCTCCGGCAAATCGCTTGACGATATTTTGCGCAAAATAGCATCGGGTGTCACCAGTTCTGCGCTTTCGGCTGGTTTGAAGCCGCTGCAATCCCTGCTCAATAATGCTGCTGGCAATCTGTTCTCCTCGCTTGGTTCGGCACTGCCATTTGCGCAGGGTGGCATCATTTCCAGCGGTGGCGTTGTGACGTCGCCCAGTTACTTTCCGATGGCCGGTCAAATCGGGGTGGCGGGAGAGGCGGGAGCAGAAGCGATCATGCCGCTGAGCCGTGGTGCTGACGGCAGTCTTGGTGTTGTGGCAGGTGGTGCCGCGGCTGCGCCAGTGACCGTTCATATTCACACCAATGACGCACAATCATTCCGCAAATCCGAACAACAGGTCGCCGGCGCTGTTGCCCGTGCGGTCGCCCGCGGCCAGCGGGTAAGCTAGGAGCCATTATTGTGTCCCAGTCCTATCCGCTGTTTCCCGGTCGGCTTGCCCATGGCCTGCAAGTCAGCACATTTTCGGGCGTCGATGTCGTCGAGCTGGTTTCAGGTCATGAAAATCGCAACGCCAGACTGTCCAGGCCCAAGGCGAGTTATGTGCTGCCCGGCGCAACCAGACCGGTCGATGAGGCGCGGGCATTGCTGCACTTTTTCCACCGGCAGGGTGGCCCGCTCAAGCCATTTTTGTTTGATGATCCTTTCGACAACTGCACCGCTGCGGCGGGGGCACCCGTTACCGCGCTGGATGTCACCATTGGTGTAGGCGACGGTGCCAAAAAGAAATTCGATCTGGTCTCATTTGCAGGACGCCCCATCCGCTTTCCCGTCTTGTCGACGCTGACGGTCGCGGTGGACGGCACACCGCTGTCAGCCAGCGGCTTTGTGTTTGCTGACCAACAATTATCATTGGCCAGCGCGCCGCCTCACGGTTCCGTGGTTTCTTTCGGGTGCCGCTATTTGGTGCTGGTTCGCTTCGCCAGTTCTGAGATGTCGATTACGCAAGTCAGCCAGGAAGCCGCTTCGCACGAGGACTTACGCTTGCGGGAGGTGCTCTCATGAGGCCGTTTTCAGATGCGATGACGCGGCACCTCAACGGACCTGCCACGACATTGTGCTCCTGCTGGATTATCACCCGCACAGATGGCCTGAAGTTAGGTTTTACCGACCATGACCGCGCGCTGACAGTTTCGGGCATTACCTGCGAACCAGAAACCGGTTTGACGGCTAGCACCGCAGAGTATTCGGCCGGACTGAGCACGGACAGTTGGTCGGCAGATGGTATCTTATCCAGCGACGCGATCACCGACACTGATCTGCGGGCAGGGCTCTTTGACCGGGCCATAATCGAGCAATGGCTGGTCAACTGGCGCGATACAAGTCAAGCGCAGCGCTTAACCCGCGCAGTGATGGGTGAGGTGACGATCGCTGACAATCGCTACACGATTGAGCTGAGATCAATCACCGCGCTGCTGGAGCGCGACCAGACACGCTTTTTTGGTGGCGAATGCGATGCGGAATTTGGCGACCACCGGTGTGGAGTCAGCACGCAAAATTACACGCGGGCGGCGACAGTGCTGACGGTTGGAGACAATAATCGCGTGCGGCTGCAAATCGATAACACCATTGATGCGTCGCTGTTCCAAAACGGTCACTTGAGGCTAACAAATGGCACATTTGCAAGGCTGTTGCAGGTATCGTCTTTGGCCGGAGGGACCCGGCTGGATATCGTCTTGGACCGCTCCTTGACGTCACTTGTCGAGGGTATGCAGATCAGCGTGATACAGGGGTGCGACAAACAGTTTTCGACGTGTCGCACGCGCTTCGGCAACGCTCCGAATTTTCGTGGTTTTCCGCACATACCAGGCGGCGAAAACACACTCAACTACGCCGATGAAGAAGGCCAATACAATGGTGAGCCGCTTGTGCGATGATGCGCGGCGTGCGGTTCTAAACGAAGCGCAACGCTGGCTTGGCACGCCATATCGGCATCAGGCATCGCGGTTGGGTGTCGGTGCGGATTGTCTTGGCCTGATCGTCGGCATTTGGCGCACGATCTACGGCACCGCACCCGCAATTCCTGCTGATTACGCGGCTGATTGGACAATCGGTGCTGACAACGATCCATTGTTTGATGCTGCGGCCGCCCACTGCAAACAAGTGCCTTTTGATGAAGCGCGGCCCGGCGATTTGCTGACGTTTCGCTGGACTCCCTGTTTGCCATCGCGCCATCTTGCGTTGTTGGCTGACAAGTCAACGATCATCCATGCTTATGAACGCCACGGCGTTCTACAATCGAGTTTGGTGCCTTTCTGGCGCCGCCGGGTTTCCGGCGCTTTCGAATTTCCGCCCCTTCCGACTGACTGAGGTTATCCATGGCAACCGTTGCTCTTCGCATCGCCGGCACTGTGCTCGGCGGTGTTTTTGGTCCTGTTGGCGCGGCCATCGGTGGTGCTGTGGGCGCATTGGCCGGTGCGACCATCGACAACGCATTGATCAATTCGACCCGTCATCTGGAAGGCGCAAGGCTGAGCGGTGCCCGACCCATGAGCGCCGACGCAGGCCACGCGGTTCCGCGTGCTTTTGGCTATTGCCGCGTCCCGGGCTCGGTCATTTGGGCGACGCAACTGCTGGAAACCGCAACCACAACGCGTGCGGGGGGCAAAGGTGGGCCCAAACAAACCGAATATGCTTATAGCTGCAGCTTCGCGGTCGCGGTCTGCGAAGGCCCGGTGAATATGATCAAGCGCATATGGGCCGATGGCAAAGAGCTGGACCTGCGCGACATCACCTATCGCAGTTATCTTGGGACTGAGACCCAGCAGCCAGATCCACTGATGGAAGCTAAACAGGGTGGAGATAACTGTCCTGCCTATCGTGGCATCGCTTACGTTGTGTTTGAGGACTTTGCGCTTTCGCGTTTCGGCAACCGGGTGCCCAGTTTTTCGTTCGAGGTGGTGCGCGCCGTTGGCGCGTTGGAAGAAAAGATCAAAGCGGTCTGCCTGATCCCTGGCTCGACGGAATATGGCCTGTCGCCGACGGTGGTGACGCAATCCGATCCGGTCAATGGCACACTGGAACTCAATCGCCACATGTTGCATGGCGAAACAGACTACAGCGCGTCGATGGATGAGTTGCAGGCGCTGTGCCCGAACTTGGCCCATGTCTCGGTGGTTGTGACATGGTTTGGCAACGATTTGCGGGTTGGAGCGTGTACAATACGGCCGGGCGTGACACAGCGCGAGTTGCCAGGCGTGGACGAAGCATGGTCGGTCGCGGGATTGACCCGCACGTCGCCCGAAACACATGTATGCAGCCGCACCAATGGCCGCTCGAACTATGGTGGTACGCCGACTGATGCCAGCATGCGAGCCATCATTGCGGACTTGAAATCACGCGGCCTGAAAGTCACGCTCAATCCATTTGTGATGATGGATGTTCCTCCCGGTAATCAATTACCGGACCCGTGGGGAAAAGCGGAGCAGGCACCCCACCCATGGCGCGGGCGCATAAGCTGCATTCCCGCGCCGGGCCTCCCGGGCTCGCCTTACAACAGCGCGGTGATCGCCAGCCAATGCGCTGCTTTCGTTGGCAATGCGACGAGCGGCGGCGACACTGAATTCAGCTATCGGCGCTTCATTCTACACTATGCTGAACTCGCGCACGATGCGGGTGGTGTCGACAGTTTTCTGATCGGCAGCGAGTTGCGCGGACTGACATCGTTGCGCGATGGCAGCCGGTTCGTCTTTGTTGATGCCTTGGTGGCGCTTGCCGATGATATCCGCGCCATTGTCGGTGCGCAGACAAAACTCTCTTATGGTGCAGACTGGTCTGAGTACTTCGGCGTGCAGGCACCGGATGGCAGCGGCGATCTCTACTACAATCTCGATCCCCTATGGGCTAGCGAAGCAATCTCAGCCATTGGTATCGACAATTACATGCCACTGATGGATTGGCGCGATGAAGACGCCTACGCCGTGGGTGCCAATCCCGATGGCGCGCTGAGTGCAGCTGACAAAGCGGCCATGGCAGCCGCGCTGACCAGCGGCGAGGGCTATGATTGGTATTACGCGTCAGACCAAGACCGCGCACTGCGCCAACGCACGCCAATAACAGACGGCGCGTATAATCAGCCATGGGTATATCGCTACAAGGATCTCTATAATTGGTGGTCAAACCGCCATTATGACCGCGTTGGCGGTGTGCAGGCGGCCCAGCCATCGCCATGGGTGCCGCAATCCAAGCCGTTTTGGTTCACCGAAGTGGGTTCGCCCGCCATTGACCGTGGCGCCAACCAGCCCAACGTTTTTGCTGATCCGAAATCCAGCGAAAATGCGTGGCCATATTTTTCCCGTGGTAGCCGCGATGATGCCGTTCAAAGGGCATTTCTGGATGTTCATATGGATGCGGCAAAGGCTGACCGCACCTACAATCCGCGCTCGGATGACGGACGCTTTCTGATGATTGATCCGGAGCGGATCTACCTTTGGGCATGGGACGCCCGGCCTTATCCCGCTTTTCCCTTGTCAGGCGATGTGTGGGGGGACGGGGAAAACTGGCTACGTGGCCATTGGCTCAATGGCCGTCTTGGCGGCGTGCCGATCATCGAATGGATGGCACAGACTGCCGCATGCTATGGTTTGGATGCACCGATCCAAGTGCCAGCCAGTGCGGTCTTGCAAGGCGTCCTGATTGCGTCACAGGCAAGCGGACGTGCGATGATTGAGCCGCTCATGAGTGCATTCGGCATCGTGGCTAGCGAAGATGTTTCGGCACCGGCGCCGGTGATCGCGTTCCGCGGAGCAGACGAAGTACCAAGGCAGATGATTGAAGCAGCCGCACTGATCGACAAGGGGGAAGACGCCGCGCTTGTGGAACGTATTGAACAGTCCACCGAGTTGCCGTCGCGCGTTGCTTTTCACTATCGCGATGGTTTGCAGTCCCACCTTATTAACATTGCACAATCACGGCGGCTCAGTGACGGCGACGACCGGGTTACAGTGATTGACCTTCCGGTGGCGGCGGATGACGGGCTGATGCGTCAAGCTGCTGAGCATGTCCTCAACAGGCAACGACTGGCACGCAACAAATGTCAGTTTTCGCTGTCTCTGCGCTATGGATACCTGCAACCGAGCGATGTTGTGGTTTTTGCCGACACGCAAAATGAACGCTGGCATATCGACCGCATAGATGTCGGCGACACAATCGATGTTGCCGCGACGCGGATTGGACCGGCGGGCGCAAACATAGCGCAGCCCAAGTTGCCTCTGGCGGTCGGTGCACCGGCGTCCGGCGGACAATTTTCTGGTCCACCAGCAACAGCATTTCTTGATCTGCCATGCTGGGATGGCGCCGACCCGGCATCGCAATTTAGATTGGCGGCAATGAGCCGACCGCTGCGCACGCAAAGCGTTCATCTGTCCACGCAGGATAGCGACTACAGTCTTTCGGGCGAGCACAGCGGCAACAGCATCATTGCGACATTGGTGCACGACATCACGCCTGCACCCTCAGGTCGGCTCTATCGCGGGGCCGCGATAGAGATTGACATTGCACGCGGCGAATTGTCGAGCCGCTCAATGAACCAGATGTTGGCGGGGGGCAATGCACTCGCGGTCAAATCCCAATCAGGTGAGTGGGAGATCATCCAGTACCAGTTGGCCGAGGAAATATCCGCGCAGCGATGGCGCCTGACAAACCTGTTGCGCGGGCAGGCGGGCACTGAAGATGTCGCGGCGGTGGGGGCGCTGAGTGGTGCCGAAGTCGTGCTGCTGGACGCCACCCTAAAGCCTCTCAACCTTCCAACTAATGCGCGTGGTATGACCCGCCATTGGCGGGTCGGGCCGCAAGGCAAAGAGTTCTCTGACCGGTATTTTGCCCATGAAATTGTTGCTGGCGGCACGCGCGCCTTCTTGCCGCTTTCGCCGGTGCATTTGCGTGTTGCCGGTTCACGGCAGACAGGACTTCAATTGCGTTGGATCCGCCGCAGCCGCATTGATGCCGACAGTTGGCTGGGCGTCGACGTGCCGCTGGGCGAGGCGCGTGAAGCCTATCTCATCGTTATCACTGACCCTGGCGGCAACCGGCTCGCATCGCGCTCCGTCAGCGAACCGGTCCTTGATTTGAGCGCGACCCAAGCCTGGCCCGCAACTATCCGCGTTTCCATCACGCAAATCAGCGAGTCGCATGGCCCCGGCCTGCCGCTGGATAGACAGCTCACTCTTCAATAGTTCAACAAAGGAGAACCCTATGAACAACACAAAACCTTGGTACATGTCACGCACCATTTGGGCAGCGCTCGTCAGCACCGGCGCAAGCATTGGTGCCTTTCTGGGTATTGAAACAGACGCGGCCCTGCGCGTTGATTTGACCGATCAATTGTTGCAGTTGGTCGCGACACTTGGCGGGATCGCAGCGATTTATGGTCGTTTCACCGCCAAGGATATGATTGATTGATATACGGTGTCGGCTTGTTCATTCACCGTTCAGTTTCGATAATGTAGGTGAGGTGTATGACCAAGTTGATTACATTAAGCTCAGTGGCGCTTCTTGCGATGCTTTCTTTCGGTTCCGGTGCATCGGCATCGGAGCCGGACATCCAGATTGCTCAAAGTGCCTGCCAGAGCATCGGCCAACGCACCGCAGCAGATGCGGGCGCTACCCTGTTGGCAGTTTCAGAGACAACCATCAACGGTGCACCTGCGTGTGAAGTCGTGATGTTGGTGCCAGCCGACAACGGTGCCCGGCCGCGTCGTGAAGTTGTGGTTGTTCCACGCTAGTCGAATCGTCTGCGATAGGGCACTTTAATCGCGGAGGGTTTTTATGCGTATTCTCGTTGTCGAAGATGATGTCGATCTCAATCGTCAATTGCGCCAATCACTGATTGACGCAGGCTATGTGGTCGATACGGCATTTGACGGCGAAGAGGGGCACCATCTCGGCGATACGGAACCCTACGATTGCATCGTGCTCGATATCGGCCTGCCGCAGATGGACGGCATCAGCGTTCTTCAACGCTGGCGCGAGGACAAGGTGGTGACACCCGTCATTATTCTCACTGCACGCGACCGGTGGAGCGATAAGGTCTCGGGCATCGATGCAGGCGCCGACGACTACGTCACCAAACCATTCCATACTGAAGAAGTCCTGGCGCGGGTGCGCGCACTCATCCGCCGTGCCGCGGGCCATGCCTCATCAGACATCACAATCGGGCCCTTGGTGCTCGATACCAAAGGCTCAAAAGCCAGCGTGGCTGGTGTGACTATCAAGTTGACGTCGCACGAATATCGTTTGTTGGCTTATATGGCACACCACAAGGGCAAGGTGCTTTCGCGCACCGAATTGACCGAACATCTATACGATCAGGACTTCGACAAAGACAGCAACACGATCGAGGTGTTTGTTGGCCGTTTGCGCCGGAAAATCGGTTCCGATATGATCGAGACAGTGCGCGGCTTGGGCTATCGGCTCAATGAGCCGGAAGCGGGTGATGCACCTCATGCTTGAGGCCATGAAAGGCCAGCGCGCTTACTCATTGACCCGGCGCGTTGTTCTGCTTTCCAGCGTCTGGGCTATCATCGCGACGTTTGCGCTTGGTTGGACCCTGGTCGGGCTCTTCAAAACATCGGTCAATGACAGTTTTGATGAATTGCAACTAGCGCAGCTGTTCACGCTGATTGCTGCGGTGGATGCCGATAGTCAGGCGCGCCTAACCGGAGTTCCCGAGCTTGGCGATGTCAATTTTCAAACCCCCGACAGCGGATGGTATTGGAAAATTTTCCAACGCGCCGCACCCGATAACTCCCTTTCTTCCCCGTCACTTGCCGGTGAGACAATCAACGCGCCTTCCTTGGCAGAAATGCCGTTAGGCGACGACTTTTCGCGGCAGTTCATCGTCAATCGCCGCAATGGCGAATTGACCCGCGTGCTCGAAACCGAAATCGCGCTGCGCGATGATGTTATTGCTGTCTTTCAGGTCGGTGGCAGCGAAACAGGGTTTCGAGACACAATTTCAAGCTATACTCGCCAAATCGCTGGTCTGCTCGGCACATTCGCCATTGGACTGGTTGTCATCAACATGCTGGTCATTCTGTTCGGCTTGCGCCCGTTGGAGCAGTTGCGGACAGCAATGAGCCAGATCAGGGCGGGAAAATCAGACAGTCTGACCGGGAAATATCCCGATGAAATTCAACCGCTGGCCGATGAACTGAATTTGTTGATGGACAACAACCGGCGCATAGTCGAGCGATCCCGCACGCAAGTCGGCAATCTTGCGCACTCCCTCAAGACACCTCTTTCAGTATTGATTAACGCGGCTGACGAACCCTCCGGCATTGCGCCGCACCTCGTCAAAGAGCAGTCGCGCGCCATGCAATACCAAATCCAGCATTACCTCGATCGCGCCCGCATTGCAGCGCAGGAGCAAACTGGCATTTACCGCACCAATGCCACGCAGGCCACGCAGAAACTGGTTGAAGTTTTAGCCAAGCTCAATCCTGAGCGGAAGATCGCTTTGAGCGCGCCCGAAACCGATTTGGTGTTTGCCGGTGAAAAGGAAGACTTCGACGAAATCGTTGGGAACCTTTTGGAAAACGCCTGTAAATGGTCGAACCACCGCATTGACGTTGTTTTGGAAAAAGAGTCGCTCGATGAAACCGAGACCACGCGCGACTGGATGACGATCGCGGTCAATGATGATGGTCCCGGAATCGACAAGGAGTTGCGCTCCGCCGCACTTAAGCGCGGCCAAAGAATGGATGAGACGGTGCCCGGCACAGGTCTAGGCTTATCCATCGTAGCGGAAACCGTGCGGTCCTATGGCGGTGATATCGTGCTGAAAGAGGCGACGCTCGGCGGGCTTCAAGTGATTGTGCGGTTGCCAGCCTTGCGCGGATAGTACTTTGCTGCCATCAAAAGACCCCAAATATGTTGTCTGCAACAAAATGAATACATCAACCGTCCGGGGAATATGTGTGCTTTTACGTGCTTTAGTGAAACCGATGGTTTGGTGCTTTGCATTAACTGCTGTAACCGGCTGTGTAGGCACCGCAGGATCGCTGAACGCGGTAAACGGACTGCAGGCGGTTTCATCGGCAGTCCCCAACAGCGCGGCGCTTATCGCCTCTTTAGACGGTGGACTGATTGGCAGAACAAACACGCCGTCGATCAGTGCGCGCGATAAATCAACCGCTTTGCAGTCCGAATATCGCGCTTTGGAATATACCGCGCCAGCGCAGCCGGTTTATTGGCAGAGTGAAAACGGTCGGCTATCGGGCACTGTGATCCCGTCACAGCCCTACAGGGTTGGTTCGCAAGATTGTCGCCAATATGCGCATTTGGTAACCGTTAATGGCACGACGCGCGAACAAAATGGTACCGCCTGCCGAAATCAGGATGGAAGTTGGTCGCTGCTTAGTTGACGATGTGCAATATGTCGCAGCCTGCCAAAGAGGTAGGCCGCAAGACTTGGCACGCATTAGTTTCAGGAATATCTCACTTTCATGACGTTTTGGATTCTCGCTTTCATCATTCTGGTTGTGGTCTTGTTGGCCATTGTCCTGCCGGTTTATCATAAGTCCAAGCAGCTTGAGGGTAAGCGTGCCGGTGAATTTGCCCATGATGTGGAAGTTTACCGCGACCAATTGAGAGAGCTAACCACCGAAATCGACCGCGGTCTGATCGGTGAAGAAGACGCCAAGCAGGCACGCACTGAAATCGCCCGGCGATTGCTCGCTGCCGAGCAAAAAGCGTCTGAAGAACAACAGCAACGCGACAATCGTCGCCATCGTTTTGGATCTGTTGTTTTGGCGTCCACCGTTCTGGTTTTCATTCCTGCTTTGACTTTGCTGGTTTACACAGAGGTTGGCTCTCCAGAACTGGAAGCGCAACCGCTTGCGCCGCGTGTTGCAGCGCTCGAGGAAGAGCGCTTGGCACAACGCCAGGCACGCCAGCAGATGATTGATCTGGTCCAGCGCGCTGAAGCCCATTTGGCTGACAATCCAAATGATGGGCGGGGCTGGGACGTCTTGGCGCCGGTCTACTTCCGCGCAGGCGAGCCAGCAAAAGCCGCAACCGCCTATCGCAATGCAATCCGGCTAATCGGTGAAAATTCCACACGTCTTTCCGGCTTGGGCGAAGCTATCTTTGCCATGTCGGGGGGCGTGATCAACGCGGAAGCGGAGCAAAACTTCAATCAGGCGTTGGCGCTCGATGTAAATGACGGACGTGCGCAATTCTATTTGGCATTGGCACAGCTTCAGCAGGGTGACGTGCCCGGCGGCACGCAGGCTTGGCAGCGGATCGCCGACGATGCTTCGGTCGGTTCTGACTGGCGCGGCGCGGCAGATGAGGGACTTCGACGTCTCGCGGCGGGCGATATGACACAAATCCCGGGCATGGCATCGGCAACACCGCCGCCTGCACAGGGCATGCCACAACTGGACGCTGAAACAATCCAACAGGGTCAGGCTATGAATTCAGATGATCAGGCCGCCATGATTGCAGGGATGGTCTCAAATCTCGATGCGCGCCTGCGTGATAACCCGCAGGATGAAGCGGGCTGGCAACGCCTCATCCGTGCCTACACGGTGATGGGACAGCGCGAAAACGCCGCTGATGCGCTCAAACGCGCAATTGCTTCTTTCCCGGAGAACGCTCAGATAGTGACAGATCTGAAGAGTTTCGGAGCATCGCTCGGCTTGGAAGCCGTGGCGGAGACAAATTGACAGGAACGATGAAATGACGCGCAAACAAAAACGTATGACAGTCATTTTCGGCGGGCTAACAGTGCTTGCTGGCGCTGTCGCTTTGGTGTTGACCGGTCTCAGTGAGCAAGTAACGTTCTTTCGCACGCCATCAGAGCTCGCAGAAGTGGACGCGTCGAACATGAGTCGCGTTCGGTTGGGCGGTATTGTCGTCGATGGTTCCGTCTCATCAACCGAAAATGCGGTCGAGTTTGCCATTGAAGACGCACTTTCCACGGTAACTGTGCGCTATGCTGGCATTTTGCCGGACCTGTTCCGCGAAGGCCAAGGCATTATCGCCGAAGGCAAGCTCGACGAGCAAGGCACTTTCGTTGCCGATACCGTTCTGGCGAAACACGATGAAACCTACATGCCCAAAGAGGTTGCTGACAGCTTGAAAGAGCAGGGTTACTGGAAGGGCGAAGAGGGAACGGAACAATGATCGTTGAAATCGGCCACTTTGCGCTGGTCCTCTGCTTCGCATTGGCCTTGGCACAGGTTTTTGTGCCAGCCATTGGCTTGCGGCTGGATGACGGCAGACTTTTAGCGGCAGCACCGCCCCTAGCAATCGCCGTTTTTGCCTGTGTTGGATTGTCGTTCGCTGCTTTGACATGGGGTTATGTAACGTCCGACTTCTCAATCCTGAATGTCTATCAAAACAGCTATTCGCAGAAACCGCTGATCTATAAAATCTCCGGCGTCTGGGGAAACCATGAAGGCTC
>JBAUIL010000080.1:0-2414 GCA_049682915.1 Ahrensia sp.
GGGCTGGCTAAAAACCATCCTTATGTTGATGGCAATAAGCGCACGGCTTTTTTGGCGGCGGTGGTTTTTCTGCGCATTAATGGATGGGCAATGACAGCCAGTGAAGTCGCCGCAACGCAGGCAGTTCTAAGTCTTGCGGGCGGTGATTCTGATCAAGAGGCGTTCGCAGTTTGGCTGCGCGCGAATACCAACCCTTTATAAGATGACGCAACGGCAATGATCGGTTAGCGTGGGTGGCGGAGGGCGCATGCAGGGTGTGGACTTCTCTAGCGCGCAAGCGCAGGAGACAAAGCATATAATCCGCCGACTAGGCCTGCTGAATAAAGCACTACAATTAACACCGTCATTCCGGGGCTGCGAAGCAGAACCCGGAATGACGAGGAAAGGTGGGGGCGCGTTCAGAATGACGGGGAGATGGGGAGCTGCCCCGGAATGACGGAGAGTGTTAGGGATGGCTCCGCAACGACGGGTAGAAAGGAGGCCTATCCGCCTCGGTTTCTAATCACATCACTGGGGTTGTCGCGGTCGTAGCAGACTTCAAACAGATCGAGCCAATCCGGATTGAAACCTTCGATCAGATGCAGCTTCCAAGCGCGGCGCCATTTTTTGAGTTGTTTTTCGCGAGCAATGGCCTCGACAATGTTGTCATGGCGTTCGTACCAGACAAGCGACGTGCAGCGATGGCGCGTAGCGAAGCCCGAATTTATGCCAGTGCGGTGTTCGGTGACCCGCCCCTGCAATTCACTGGTAACGCCGAGATAAAGCGTGCCGTTGCGCGCTGAGGTGAGCATGTAGACCCAGCCAGCCATGGCTCATCCCATCCACCCCGCTTTTTCCGCCTTCTTGTTCATCAGCTTTGCCTTGCCCTGATAATTGTCTTGCAGATGCAGCATGGTCAGCTGGATCAGCCGTTTGGGGGCTACTTTGCCGATGGCCTCGGCTTCCTCATTGGCTTGTTCTTTCGACTTGCCGTTTTCGATGGCCTGCAGAAACACATAGGCTTTCACCGTGCGCACGCCGCGGCGGGTGTTGTCTTTGAGAAACAGCCAGATGAGGGCTGCTGCGACGGCCAATCCGATAAGGATATCCATATTTGGTTCTCTCCCACTGGCAGGCGCTGGACGCCCGTGACATGACGCTCTATACACCGGTCGATTTCAGAATTTCACCCCAAAAAGACGGTTCCCATGGCAGGCCATTCCAAATTCAAAAACATTCAGCACCGCAAGGGACGCCAGGATGCGCTGCGCTCCAAAATGTTTTCGCGGTTGTCCAAGGAAATCACCGTTGCGGTGAAGATGGGCGGGGGCACCACTGACCCGGATATGAACCCGCGCCTGCGGCTGGCCATTCAGAACGCCAAGGGCCAATCCATGCCCAAGGACAATATCGCTCGTGCGATCACCAAGGGTTCCGGTGCGGGCGGGGAAGACTATGTGGAAATGCGCTATGAGGGCTACGGCCCCGGCGGCATCGCGGTCATCGTGGAAGCGCTGACGGATAACCTCAACCGTTCGGCGTCCAACATCCGCTCGGCATTCGCCAAAAATGGCGGCGCGCTAGGCGAGACCGGTTCGGTATCGTTCATGTTCGACCGGGTAGGCGAGATTACTTACAAGCTGGCAGTGGGCGACGCGGATGCGGTGATGGAAGCAGCCATTGAAGCGGGCGCGGAGGATTGCGAAACCGACGAAGACGGCCACACAATCACCTGCGTGTTTGAAGATATCGGCTCGGTTTCCAAAGCGCTGGAAGAGGCGCTGGGCGAAGCCGACTCCGTCAACATTATCTGGAAGCCACAAAACCGCACGCCGGTGGACGAGGAAAAAGCGGGGACACTCATGAAGTTGCTCGACACGCTGGACGAAGATGACGACGTGCAAAACGTTTATTCCAATGAAGACATTGCCGACGAGGTGATGGCGAAGCTTGGTTGAGCTGAGCGCAATCAGCCTGCCGCGCGCCCCGCTTTCATGCCGCTGAAAATGCAGCCACCGAGAAATGTGCCTTCCAGCGAATTGTAGCCGTGGTAGCCGCCGCCGCCGAAGCCTGCCACTTCGCCTCCTGCAAACAGGCCGGGGATGGCGTTGCCTTTCGCGTCCACCATCTGGCTGTCGAGATTGGTTTGAAAACCACCGAGTGATTTGCGGGTGACGATGTGCAGTTTCACGGCAATCAGCGGTCCGTTTGCGGGATCGAGAATCTTGTGTGGTTTGGCGGTGCGGATCAGCCGGTCGCCCAGATAGTTGCGCGCGCCCCGGATGGCGGTGATCTGCGGGTCCTTTGAAAACGGATTGTCAATTTGTAGGTCGCGCGCTTGGATTTGGCCGCGCAGTTTTTCCGCGTTCAACAAGTGCCCACCCGCGACCTGGTTCATGCCATTGACCAGCGTGTCGAGATCATGGGCGACGACG
>JBAUIL010000081.1:0-6617 GCA_049682915.1 Ahrensia sp.
GCGACCGCATCCTTGAGGGCTGTCAGCGCGCCGTTGGCCATGCGGCTCTCGACACCTGCATCCGATGTCATGGTTTCGTAATAGCCGACGTCCTTGCAGGCGTTTTTGATGGCGAAGGCAAGTTGTGCGGGGTCACCATCCACGCCGTAGCCTTTGACAAAATCCATCATGCCACTGCGCAGCGGGCCCGCCGAAACCACATCGTAAAGCTGTTGGCGGTCTATGCCTGCAACGTCAGCGAAGGCGAAAGCCTCGGACATGGCGTTTGCAACGGTCATGCCAAAGAAATTATTGATCAATTTAATGGTGTGTCCGGCACCGGACTCGCCCAGATGGAAGACATTTTCGCCCAAATCTTTCAGGACCGGTTCAACACGGTCAAACGCGGCCTTGTCACCGGCGGCCATGATGTTGAGCATACCATCTGCTGCGTGGGCCGGTGTGCGCCCCAACGGCGCATCAAGATAGGCAGCGCCGCGTTTGGCGGCTTCCTGTGCAAGGGCACGCGTGCTCGCCGGTAGTGAGGTACCAAAATCGATGACGACCGCGCCTTCTTTCAACCCAGCCAAGATACCGTCATCGCCATTCATGCGCGCTTCGACGCTGGCACTGGTATCCATACACAACATGATGATGTCGCTTGCGGCGGCAACATCGCGGGCAGTGGGAACCTCCGTGGCGCCCCGCCCGACAGCAATATCAATATTGGTGCGCGAACGGTTGGCAGTGACAGTCAGCGTGTAGCCAAGGTCCTGCAAGCGGCCAACCATTGCGGCACCCATGAGACCAAGACCGATAAATCCGATTGCAGGTTTCGTCATGGCTTTGGTTCCTTTTCAATCAATTTGGTTTCAGCGCGCCGCAGGGCGCACTGGCGGTTAGCCGAGCAATGCCGGCAGGGTGAGTGAGACGGCCGGGACATAAGTCACCAGCAGCAGCGCAGCGAGGATTGCGAGATAGAACGGCCAAATCGTTTTCAAGGCCTGCTCGATGGGCACCTTGCCGACCGCGCAACCGACAAACAGACAGGTACCGACCGGTGGCGTACAAAGGCCAAGACCCAAATTCATCAAGAGCATGATGCCGAACTGAACCGGATCCATACCCAGATCGCGCGCGATGGGCAGGAAGATCGGCGTGCAGATCAGGATCAGGGCCGCCATGTCCATGATCATGCCCAGCATGAGCAGCATCACATTGATCATCAACAAAATGATGATCGGGTTTTCGGACACGGTGAGCAAAAAGGCGCTGAGCAAAGCCGGCACCTGATAGAGCGCCAAAAGATAACCGAAAGCACCTGCGCAGCCGATCAAGATCATTACCATGGCGGTGGTGCGCACAGATGTCGATACGGCCAGCTTGAATGCATCCCAGCTGAGTGAACGGTAAACAAAAGCGGTCAGGACCAAAGCGTAGATCGCACCGAATGCGCCTGACTCGGTAACCGTGAACACACCGGACAGCACGCCGCCCACAATGATGACAGCCGTAATGAAGCCGGGAATTGCAGAGACAGCAGAAACCGCCACAGCCCGCCAGCCTGGAAAAGCTTCAGCCGGGTAGTTATGCTTGACCGCAATCACATAGGCCGCGATCGCGAGACAGACGCACATGAGGATGCCCGGCACGACACCGGCCAAAAACAGCTTTGAAATCGAAATGCCGCCACCGGCTGCCACTGAAAAGATGATCATATTGTGGCTGGGCGGGATGACAACACCTGCAATGGACGATGTCACCGTCACATTGACCGCATAGTCGCCGCTATAGCCCTTCTCCTTCATCACCGGGATCAGCAGAGAGCCAAGAGCGGAAATGTCGGCGATGGCGGAACCGGAAATGCCACCAAAGAGCATGGAGGAGAAGATGTTGACCGAAGCGAGACCACCGCGAACGTGGCCGACCAGGGTTGAAGCAAACTGCACAAGGCGCTTTGCGATGCCTCCATGTAGCATCAACTCGCCTGCAAAAATGAAAAACGGGATCGCCAAAAGCGAAAAGATGTTGACGCCGGCGATGATCCGCTGGAACGGAATCAGCAGCGGAAAGCCTTCATAGAAAAAGACGATCAGCGCGGAAATTCCCATGGCGAATGCGACAGGGACGCCAATGAAAACGCAAAGAAAAAAGACACCGAGAAGGATAGCCAAGCCCATCAGAAGACATCCTCATCGCCTGCCCGATCGTCGGACAGATAGTAAGTGTAGGTTTTTGAAATCGCGTGGGCGCCGCCAAACAGACAGATCAAACCACCACAAATTGCAGCGGCAAGCGTGCGAATACCTTCTGGAATGTTCAGCATTGCGAGGTTGGTGGACCAGCCGAACTGCACCAGATCGATGCCATAGACCAGCATGAAGCCACCGAAAACGCACAGCGCGACATCACAGACGATGCGCATGGGCCGTTTGATGAATTTCGGAAAGCTCTCACGGATGAATGTAACGCCGAGGTGGTTTTGCTCGTGAACGCCAACGGCGGCACCGATGAAAGTGATGTAGCACACCAGCAACAGCGCCAATTGCTCAACCCAGGTCGGAGTTTGGTTCAGCACGTAGCGACCGAAAACCAACCAACCAAAAATGACCAGCAGAACAACCATCGCAATGCTGCACAGCACCAGACATAAACGGCTGATAAACGGCAACAAACCGTTCACCGCCCTGAAAAAAGAGACCATGACCGACACCAAGCGAGAACCGTAAGGTGCCGCGCGACCGGCAATGCTGGCCGCGCGACAAGTAACGTGCGAACGCGTTAGTCGGCGTTGCGGATCAGATTGACCAGATCAGTCAGATCAGGGTTTGCAGCCAAGAAGCTGTCATAGACAGGCGCCATGGCAACCTGGAAGGCGGACTTGTCCTCGATTGTATTGACCGTGGTACCGCCTGATTTGACTGCTTCCATGCTTTGCGCTTCGCGCGCCTGCCAGAGTTCACGCTGTTTCATGGCGCTTGCTTTGCCCGCAACACGCACCGCTTCCTGATCTTCAGGCGACAGTTTGTCGAAGGTCACCTTACTCATGCAAAGGCACTCAGGAATGATGAGATGCTCGGACAGTGAGTAAAATTTTGCCACTTCAAAATGGTTGGTTGACTCATATGATGGCGGGTTATTTTCCGCACCGTCGACAACGCCTGTCTTGATGGACTGATAGACTTCCGCAAATGCCATCGGCGTTGCGTTTCCGCCCATTGATTCGATCATGCCAACGAACAGATCATTATTCATGACACGAACCTTCATGCCTTCGACATCAGATGGCTGATTGATCGGCTTGATGGAATTGTAAAATGACCGCGCACCGGCATCATACCAGCCCAGCGCTACGATGCCTTTGGCTTCAAGGCCCTTGCCGATCGCTTCACCGGCTTCGCCATCCATCAACGCATACATTTGAGGAATGCTTTTGAAGATGAAGGGCAGTGAGACGACATTGGTTTCTGGCACCACTTGCCCCATTGGCCCAAGGCTGAACACGCCGAAATCCAGCGCGCCGAGCCGCACCTGCTCAATCGCATCAGGCTGCGAACCAAGAACGCCGCCATGGAACACTTTCCCCGTCACGCGGCCCTCAGTGGCCTTTTCAACATCGGCAATGAATTGCTCCATGCCGTGCGACACAGGATAGTCTTCAACGTGGATATTCCAGCCACGCAAGTTTGCGGCTTGAGCTGCATCAACGGATGCAAATGCGGCAACGGCGCCGAAGGCGATTACGCTGGACAATGCAGCGCGTTGAAATGTCTTGATAATATTCACGGTATCCTCCCAGATTAAGTGGTTCGCAGCGCGCCTGTTATAGCGTCTCCCTCGCCAAAGACGCCCTGCAATTCTGGTAGGCTAGCATACTAGATATATGTTGCAAGCGGAAATTTTGCTGCGTAAATGAGATGGGCTATCGTTGATGGAGCAGCGTGGCGGTGAATCAAAGGTGACTTGTGGAACTCATTGATAAAAATAGGCTTTTCCCGGTGGATAGTGAAACCCGCAGCTGCGCGGCAGCGCTTTTTGCGGCGGTTGAAAAGCTTCCGATCATTTCTCCCCATGGACACACAGACCCACGCTGGTTTGCGGAAAATGCACATTTTGAGAATGCGACAAGTCTACTGATTACGCCAGATCATTATGTGCTGCGCATGTTGATCAGCCAAGGCATATCCATGCAGCAATTGGGCTTTTCCAAAGCCGGTCAAACGTCCGATGCCCAACCACACGATGTCTGGCAGCTATTTGCTGAAAATTACCACCTGTTTCGCGGAACGCCGAGCCGCATGTGGTTGGATCATACTTTTGCAACGTTGTTTGACTTATCCGAACCACTCAACGCCGACACCGCGCGCCATTACTATGACACGATCAATGAAAAGCTGGCCGACGAGGCTTTCAGGCCACGCGCGCTGTTTGAACGATTTAATATCGAGGCGATTGCGACCACGGAAAGTGCGCTGGACGATTTGTCTTGGCACAAACAGATCGCGGCTTCTGGCTGGAGCGGCCGGGTGATCACCACCTACCGCCCCGACAGCGTGATCGATCCCGACTTTGAAGGATTTGCAGACAACATCAAACGCTTTGGTGCCTTGACGGGCTGCGATGTCTCAACCTTCGATGGCTATATCGACGCCCACCGCCAGCGGCGTGCTTTTTTTCGCCAGCATGGCGCGACGGCGACGGATCACGGCCACCCCAGCGCATCAACCGCAGACCTGCTTACCGACGATGCCGCAGCACTCTATCAGCGCATCATCCAAGGCAATTACCAGCCCGATGACGCCGAGTTGTTCCGCGGCCAAATGCTCACAGAAATGGCCCGGCTGAGTGTTGAGGACGGCATGGTCATGCAGTTGCATCCCGGCTCGCACCGTAACCACCATGCAGGCATGATGGCAGATTATGGCCGCGACAAGGGCTTTGATATCCCGACGCGGACCGACTATGTGAGCGCACTTAAGCCGCTGCTCAACGCGGTAGGCATGCAGCCGGATTTGACAATCATTATGTTCACCTTGGATGAAACAGCCTATGCCCGCGAGCTGGCACCGCTGGCGGGTGCGTATCCCTGCCTGAAACTCGGTCCAGCGTGGTGGTTTCACGATAGCCCCGAAGGCATGATGCGCTATCGCCAACAGGTCACAGAAACCGCTGGCTTCTACAACACGGTCGGCTTTAACGATGACACCCGCGCATTTTGCTCAATCCCGGCGCGCCATGACGTTGCGCGGCGGGTCGACTGCGCATTTCTGGCGCAACAGGTTGGCCGTGGCATTTTGCGGATGGATGAAGCCCACGAGTTGGCGTGGGAACTGGCCTATGGCCTCGCCAAGAAAGCATACAAATTATGACGCGCCGGTTGTCCGCTCGCGCGATTGGCATCACCCCTGATAGACGGCCCAAAGCCGGTATCGTCCATCTCGGTCTGGGTGCATTTTTTCGCGCCCATGGGGTGAGCTATATTCACCAGGTTCAAGTCCAAGCCGGTGGCCACTGGGGCATCATCGGCGTCAGCCTCATGCGCCCCGCACAACGTGACCTTTTAGCACCGCAAGACTTCATCTATACCGCCGTGGAGCAAGGACCTGACGGCCCCCGCCATGGCCATTATGATGATGTAGTTGACGTTTTGGTGGCTCCAGAAAATCCGGCAGCGGTGATTGATGCCATGGCTGACCCGGCCATCAAGATCGTCTCGCTGACTGTGACCGAGAAAGGCTACTGTCTCGATCCGGCAACCGGGCGACTGAACCAGGCGCATCCCGATATTGCCCATGACTTGGCCAACCTCGCAGCGCCGTGCAGTGCAATCGGTTTTATAGTCGCGGCGCTCGCGCAACGCAAAGCGCGTGGTCATCGCCCCTTCAGCGTGCTGAGTTGCGATAACCTGCCCTCAAATGGTGAGCTGGTGCGCGATGCCGTGGCCGCCTTCGCGACTGTGATCGATCCGTCGCTGGCCGATTGGATCGGTTCGCAAGCCCGCTTTCCAGCCACGATGATTGACCGGATTGTGCCCGCAACGACGCAGCAAGACATCGACCGCATTGCCGAACAAACGGGATATCTCGACCGTTCACCGGTGATCCACGAGCCTTTCAGTCAATGGGTTATTGAAGACGCATTTGTGGATGATGAGCGGCCACCACTGGAGCAGGCAGGCGCCCAATTTGTTGAGTGCGTCGCGCCCTATGAAACGATGAAGCTACGCTGCCTGAACGGCAGCCATTCAGCGCTCGCCTATCTGGGCTTTTTATGCGGGCACGGCACAATTTATGACGCGGTGTCGGATCCGTTATTGGAACGCTTTGTTAGGCGGATGTGGCAAGACGAAATCGTGCCGACACTCAAACCATTGCAAGCGGTCGACTATGGCGCCTATTGCGAGGCTTTGTTTTCACGCTTCGCCAATCCTGCAATCGAACACAAGACGGCGCAAATCGCGATGGATGGCTCCCAAAAGCTGCCGCAGCGGCTGCTTGCAACGCTCACAGCCAACCAGAACGCGGAGCGCCCCTCGCCGCTGGTCACAATCGCTATCGCTGCCTGGATGTTTTTCGTGTCGCGCAAAGATGACGAAGGCAAGCTCATCGTTGTTTCTGACGCGCTGGCAAACGATATCC
>JBAUIL010000082.1:0-6275 GCA_049682915.1 Ahrensia sp.
GCATCGCAGTCGCCATTGCACGGACAGCCTTCCGGCGCACCGCCCACACCTTCCACGTGGTGGTGATGGCTTTGCTGCGCCTGGCCGACCTCTGCTTCAAAACCCAACACCTGCTCGCGATATTTGCACATCTGGCAGTTCATGTTGTTAGACCCTTCAAGGATCTCTCGCACCCGCTCAACCATCGTGTCGATGACCAGATCATGGTCGTTGAGATAGCCCGCCTTGACGAAATCAATCTCGGGATGCTGTGCGGCGACTTCGTCGGTCTGCGTGTAAATCCGCTTCACCAGCACACCGGTGAACAGGAAATACGGGAAGACCACAATGCGCTTGAAGCCGAGTTTCGACACATGCTCCAAGGCGGGCTTAACCAGCGGAAATGTCACGCCGGAGTAAGCGGTTTCACCCCAGCCAAAGCCCATACCTTCCCACAGCATGCGCATAACCTTGGACACGTTGGAGTTGGCGTCGGGGTCCGATGCACCACGCCCGACGACAACCAACATCGTATCATGCAGGCTGTCGCCCTCCTGCCAGCCCTGGGCTTTGAGCGCTTCTTCGATGCGGGATGCGGCAGCGCGGATCATCCGCAAATCGATACCCATTTCACGGCCATAATCGACAATGATATCGCGGTTCATCGCCTGATAGGTGTTGAGCACCGTAGGAATGTCGTTTTTGGCGTGGCCCGCGGCAAACAGCATGCCTGGCACCGCCAGCACATGGTTGACACCCTGCGCCTTGAGTGCATCAAGCCCCTGATGAATGACCGGATTGGCAAATTCCAGATAGCCATAGTCCACCGGCACCTGCGGAAAGCGCTCACGCATCCGCTCCGCCAGCTTGGCAAATTCACCCACAGCGTTCTGGTTGCGGCTGCCATGGCCGCAAATCATCACGCCATAGCGCTTTCCTTCGGGGGCATTGTCAAACATGGCTTAGCGCTTTTTAGCCTGCGCGCGCACCAACAGACCACCGACAACGATGGCAACGGCCAAACCAGCTGCCGCTACAGCAACGAAATGGTCATGACCCGCAAGCGCGGACATGTGGCCGGGATGAGCGAAAGCGGGGGTGGCGCTAAGCGATGCAATAGCTACAGTAAACAAAGGACGCATGGTGTGGTTCCAATCTGGTGAGCAAAACAATAGACATGCCGCGCACAAGATGCACCACCCATTCCGACAGCTGCCGCGTGCCGCCCTTTATGGGTCCGGCGTGCAACAGGCTCCGCTCCGGCCGGACATTGCCCGACACTGTCTACCCTGTCTTAACGAGGGCCACCTGCCTGGTCAATTGTCACAGCGCCGCCAATCTGTGTGAATGCGACGTGGTCAATCCGCTTTCAGATCAAAGCCCAGCATGGCGGCGGTGCGGTCGATCACTTTCAGCTCACCGTCATGCAGTTGCGCGTCGGCCTCGGCAATCGCGATCATATGCTCCAGCAATTGCTGGCGACGCTCCAGGGGTTGGCTTTGAAATAGTTCTGTTGCCTGCGCCGATGTCATCTCGTAGGCGTAATCCTCCAGATACTGGTAGACGCCTTCAAGGTTCTCACCATCAAGCCCGAATGCCTGCGAGCAAATGCGCTTGAATGCAGACACTTCCGCATCAACCACCTGACCATCCGCCAACATGACGCGGAACAACAGCAGCAACTCAGCTGTCAGTGATAAATCCTCGGCAACGAGCTTGACTGATTTGTCGCCCGTCAGCTTTTCTTTCAATCGCGATAGAATTGTGTTGACCAAGACTTTGCCCTCCGAATCTTGTTGCGGCCACTGTGCCACTATGATCAACAGCTTGCCATGGGTTTTGACACACCGGAAATAATTGCCCTTCTGGCGCTCGCGGCCTTCGTCGCGGGCTTTGTTGACTCGATAGCCGGTGGCGGGGGGCTTTTGACTGTGCCTGCGCTTTTGCTGGCGGGCGCAACACCTGTGCAGGCACTGGCGACCAACAAGCTTCAAGGCCTTTTCGGCGCGGCCAGCGCCACTTATACCTATGCCAGCAAAGGCCATGTGGATGTTCGCTCCCAATGGCCGGCCGCGCTGTTGGCGTTTGCGGCAAGCGCCATCGGTGCTTTTGCCATCACCCAATTGCCAACGGATGCCATTCGCCCGGCGCTGCCGTTTCTGCTGATTGCTGTGGCGGCTTATTTTTGGCTCAAGCCCGGCCTCAATGATGTAGACCGAGTGCGGCGGCTATCGCCCTTGGTGTTTATGCTGACGATCGTTCCGCTGATCGGCTTTTATGACGGCATTTTCGGTCCAGGCACCGGTTCCTTTTTCATGCTGGCTTTTGTGCTGCTGGCGGGGCAAGGCATGTTGAAAGCCACCGCCCACACCAAAGCGCTCAACTTCGCCTCCAATGTCGGCGGCTTTGTCATCTTTGCGTCAGCCGGTGCCGTGTTGTGGAAAATCGGGCTGATTATGGGTGCAGCACAATTGGTGGGCGCCCAAGTGGGGGCACGCGTTGCCATTGCCGGCGGTGCAAAAATCATTCGACCGCTACTGGTGGTCGTCTGTGTCGCCATGGCGATCCGCTTGTGGACCAGCGGCTGAACCAAACGCCGCCCCGTCCGTATACCAATCATATGTGAACCGGAGCCTCACCGTGGCTTATCTCTACGCCTTTATTACTGTTGCCCTGTGCATCGTCGTTTATGGCTGTGCAGCCTACACGATGCGCAACCCAGACAACCCCATTTGGCCACCGCGCCAATTTGGTTGGGGTGCCCGCATTGCCACATGGACCATCACCATTGCAGCGATCGGCTCTGCCTATCTGGCTGGTGCAAGCAGTTGGAACGCATGGAACCTGCCTGATTGGGTGCGGTTCTATATCGGCTTTCCGATTGTTTTCGTCGTCTCGTCGTTTTCATCGCTCGCCATTGTTCAAATGGGCCTCGACCAAGCCATGGGCGCCAACAACGCCCTCAAAACGGATGGGCTTTTTGCCAAAAGCCGCAATCCCACCTATTTGGCCAATGTCGGCTTGTGTGTCGGCTTTATTCTGCTGGCCGCGTCCACACCGGCGCTCATTGCAGCAAGCGCCTTGAGCGCGCTTTACATTGCGGCGGTACCCTTGGAAGAAGCGTGGCTCAAGCGAACCTATGGCGATGATTACGCAGGCTACTCGACCCGAACGCCTCGCTGGCTCTAACCCCTATTGGCCACCCTCAAAACAATCACGATAGATTCACGGTTAATAAAATCCTAATTGATGCACTACCTATAATGGCATGAATCAAATCTTCATTTCAGCGTAAAAAACATATATTTCAATGATTTACGAAAAAACAATGGAGCCATCTGTCGAATTCCGACAATGAGAACCGGTGGATTTTGATTAAAATTGGATCAAGCCGTTGAACGTTGTTTTCGTTCTTCCGGTTTAGTTTGGACCCTTAGAACTGGGAACAAACACGATGAGTGACCGATATATAAAGCAGATATCGCGCTTTAAGCGTGAAGAGGGCGGCAACTTCGCGATCATGTTCGCGCTCGTCGCGACGCCTGTGCTTCTCGCGTCATCGATGATGATTGATTATTCCAACATGACCCGGGTCAAATCTCAGACCATGTTTGCAGCAGATACCGCTATCATGGCGGCCGCATCCAATGCTGGTAAAACAGTTGATTTGAATGGACTGGACACACCCGCCGATATTGCCCGCCTGTCGCAGGAACTCGGTGAGGATTTCGATAATTACTTTATCGCCAACCTGCCACAAGATCTGCAGCAATATGTCGTGAACTCCAAAACGACCTATGACAATACTGAGCACAAATTCAAAGCCACAATCGATTTTCGCTACGATGTCGCCTTGATGTCGCGTGCCATGCCGGAGGGTTTCCAATTCAGTGGCACGACAGAAGTCGACGTCGACCTTGAAGAACGCGCGTCACTGTCCCTGATGCTCGTGCTGGACGATTCAGGCTCAATGGACTGGTACGGTCGAAAACCTGCCCTCCAAGCGGCCATCAGCGCCATGATGATTGATATCGATAACACAGATCCGGACAGTGAATTTGTCCGCACCGGCGCTATTAGTTATGCCTACGGTTACCGTGCCGACACGGCCATGAGCTGGAACGAGCAGGCCGTTATCAATTTCGCCAACAATCAACTGATTGCCAGCGGCGGCACGCGCGCCGACGATTCGGTCCGGCGGGCCGCTTCAGCGCTGGGTGACGGATCAGACACCTCTGCCGAATATCTCCATCACATGGATCGCTCCGGCAAGGCACCGCGCCGCGCCATGGTGGTGATGTCCGATGGTGTGATTGCGCAACCGGGTTGGTTTTATCAGGAATGCAATGCGGCCAAAGCTTCCGGCATTTTGATTTACACCGTGGCCTTTACAGCCCCTGCAAATGGCGCCGCTATTTTGCGCAACTGCGCCAATGGTTCCAGCTTCCACTATGATGCGGCCAATGCTGCCGAGTTGACGGAAGTGTTCAAGCGAATCGGCAAGGACGCCATGGAGCGCATCCGCTTCTCAACCTGATCAACAAACGCAAAAAGCCCGGCCATCGCGCCGGGCTTTTTTTGCTTGCGGGCTGTCAAAACCGCTACCACTCGACACCAATCTGCGCTTTAACGCCGGAGCGGAACGGGTGCTTGATCAATTCCATCTCGGTCACCAGATCCGCCAGTTCGATCAATTCGTCCTTGGCGTTGCGTCCGGTGCACACAACATGGGTCATCGGTGGTTTGTGATCACGCAGAAAAGTCACAACCTCATCAACCGCAATATAATCATAGCGCATCGCGATGTTGATCTCATCGAGTAGCACCATGTGGTTGGCTTCATCGGCGATCAGCTCTTTGGCTTTTTCCCATGCCGCCTGCGCCATCTCGATGTCGCGCTCTTTGTTTTGGGTTTCCCAGGTGAAGCCCTCACCCATCGTGTAAAACGAGCAAAGATCCGAGAACCGGTCGAGGATCATATCGCGCTCACCCGTGGACATGCCGCCCTTGATGAACTGCACGACAGCACATTGACGGCCATGGGCAATGTGCCGGAAAATCATGCCGAAAGCGGCGGTCGACTTGCCTTTGCCCTTGCCCGTATGAACGATCACCAAGCCTTTTTCGTCGGTCTTGGTCGCCATGATCTTGTCGCGCGCAGCCTTCTTCTTGGCCATTTTGGCATTGTGCTTGGCAACATCATCCACCGGCTTTGCGTCACTCATTCTTGTCTCCCATCAAATCATCCAATTCAAACATCGCCGAATTGCTCTTCGGCGTCCACAGCCCACGCTCAATTGCCTCACGCAGCCGCGCCGCGATCTCTTGCAGGGCGTCCGGATTCTTGTCGGCGATGAAAGCGCGCACTTCATCGTCAGACAGATAGGCGGCATACACCGCATCAAAATGATGGTCACGCACCGCGCCCGTAGTGGCCGCAAAGGCAAACATGTAATCCACCGTCGCCGCCATTTCGAACGCGCCCTTGTAGCCATGGCGCATCACACCGGCGATCCATTTCGGGTTGACGACCCGGGCGCGGACGACCCGGCCAATCTCATCTTCCAGCGTGCGGATGACAGGCCGCTCAGGCCGAGAATGGTCATTGTGATAATTGGCCGGTTTTTCGCCTGAAGCCTGCTCCACCGCCGCTGTCATGCCGCCTTCGAACTGATAATAATCATCGGAGTCCAACAGATCATGCTCGCGGTTATCCTGATTTTGCACCACCGCTTCCACGCTCGACAGGCGCTTTTCAAACAATCCGCGCGCGCCGTCCCCTTCAGCACCCGCACCATAGGTATAAGAGCCCCAGACAACGAACGCTTCCGCCAAATCGGCTTTGTCGCTCCAGCCGCGCTCATCAATCAAGGCTTGCAAGCCCGCACCATAGGCACCGGGTTTGGAGCCGAATACGCGAAACCCCGCCTGCAAGGCGGCATCCTCAGCGCTGGCACCCGTCGCCATTAGCGCTTGGCAATCTGCCTTGAAGCGCACTGCAATCGGGTTTTGCTCCGCCGGTTCATCCAGCGCTGCTACCGCGCGCACAGCCTTGTCAAAGAGGGCGATTTGCTCGGGAAACGCATCGCGAAAAAAGCCGGAAATCCGCAGCGTCACGTCCACACGTGGCCGCCCGAGCGCGGCTGGAGCCATCAACTCAAATCCGGTTACCCGTCGCGACGCGCCATCCCAAAGCGGCTTTGCACCGATCAACGCCATCGCTTGCGCGATGTCGTCGCCTCCGGTGCGCATGTTGGATGTGCCCCACGCGGTCAGCGCAAACGATGTCGGCCAAT
>JBAUIL010000083.1:0-10176 GCA_049682915.1 Ahrensia sp.
AGCGGGATGTTTTCCGGCTCCGGGTCGGGGTCTGCCAAATCAGGGATGGTCAGTTGCGCGCGGTCATCAGGGGCGATTTTGCGCTTGGGCTCCTTGACCACCTCATCATTGAGCAACACTTGCCCATCAAGGATAAGCGCCTTGATGCGTGAACGCGACAAGTCAATCGGCGTGGCTTCATTGAGCCATTGGTCGAGCCGTTTTCCAGCGTCGTTTTCGGTTGCGGTGAAGGCTTCCATTTTGGTCCAGTGTTGCGTATGGCCTGTGAGCGGGCTGCCCCGTATGTGCTTCAGCCTTTGGCATAGACCGCTCACAAATGACAGGCCCTTTTAGATGGACGATCAGCAGATAACACCCGACATGGAAGAACCATTGGACCCGGCGTTTGAAAAAGTGCGCCGCAAAATGGTGCGCCTGTTGGCTGTTTCGATCGGCACCATGATGATTGGCGTTTTGGCGGTTTTGGCAGCGGTTGTGTGGCGCATCAACGAGACAACGACAACGCGTGCTTATTCGATTGATTTGCCAGCCGGAGCAGTCGTGCAGCACATGGTGATGGATGAACAGTCCTTGGGATTTATGGTGGTATTGCCCGATGGCTCGTCCGAGCTGATTGTCTATGATCGCGCTGATGGGACGGTTGTTTCACGCAGCGCCATCACGCAAGACCTGCGTGCTCCGGGCCAAATTCCTGAATAATCCGCATCATTTTCCGATGTTGCTTAATCCACAATCGCGGTGAATTGTCCGTTTTGGTGTGATAATCGCGATTTTTCGCCGGTTTTTGATGCGTTTATTCGGTCAAACATAGAAAATTGGCCGGAATTGCCCTGTTGAGCGTCTAATTCAATATTTGCCCTTTACAAGCGGCATGGTGATGTCCTTTGTTAGACCTTAGGAACAGATAACGGGTGCCGACCAAGATCGGCACCAAATGGAGCAAAATGTCGAATTCACGTGGCGCGGCCGTCAAATATGATGCGGTGCAGAAGAGCTATGACGGCGAAACGCTCGTCGTTAAAAATCTCAATCTCGATATTGCGCGTGGCGAGTTTTTGACCATGCTCGGGCCGTCTGGGTCCGGTAAAACAACGTGTCTGATGATGTTGGCTGGTTTCGAGCCAGCCACACATGGTGAGATTTATCTCAACGATCAGCCGATTAACAATGTGCCGCCCCACAAGCGCGGCATCGGTATGGTGTTTCAGAACTACGCGCTGTTCCCGCACATGACGGTTGCGGAAAATTTGGCTTTTCCGTTGAACGTGCGCGGCATGAGCAAAGCGGATCAGGAAACCAAAGTGAAACGCGCACTGGAAATGGTTGAGCTTGGCGCATTTGGCAACCGCCGTCCTGCCCAGCTTTCAGGTGGTCAGCAGCAGCGTGTCGCTGTGGCGCGTGCCTTGGTGTTTGACCCGGAACTGGTGTTGATGGATGAACCGTTGGGCGCGCTGGACAAGCAATTGCGCGAGCAGATGCAGTACGAGATCAAGCACATTCACGAAAATTTGGGTGTGACGATTGTTTATGTGACCCATGACCAGACCGAAGCGTTGACGATGTCGGACCGCGTTGCTGTGTTCAATGATGGCATCATTCAACAATTGTCATCGCCTGACAGCCTGTATGAAAGCCCGCAGAATTCGTTTGTTGCGCAGTTTATCGGCGAGAACAACAAGCTGACCGGCACGGTAGAGGCTCTAGAAGGCGATGTGTGTGCGGTGCGCCTCGATGATGGCACTTTGCTGCAGGCTGATCCGGTCAATGTTGGTGCTAAGGGTAGCAAGACCACGATTTCTTTGCGTCCTGAGCGCATTGAACTTGAGCCTGAGAAGGGCACAGACAACATTATTTCGGGAAAGATTGAAGAGCTCATCTATCTCGGAGACCACATTCGTGTGCGCATGAATGTTGCCGGCAATGACGAATTCATCGTTAAGGTCCGCAACCGTCGTGACAAGCGTCCGATTGCACGCGGCCAGACGGTCAGCGTTGGTTGGTCCGCCTCTGACTGTAAGGCGCTAGACGCTGTCGCATAACGAATAATTGGAATTGACTGCCTGCGCTGTTGCAGGTGGCAATGGGTTTCGAGGCCTCCATAGGCCACTAACTCGAAAAAGGGAGTATATCATGAAAATCAAATCATTGCTTTTGGCAACAGCCGCAACAGCACTGTTTTCAGTGCCGACAATGGCTGAAAACCACAGCTTGGCACTTGAGCCTTGCGACAACTGTGCTGAGGAGCTGGTTGTTGTTTCCTGGGGCGGTGCCTATCAGGAGTCACAAATCAAAGCCTATGCGGAGCCTTACACCGCAGCGACTGGCGTGAAGTTCACATGGGATGAATCGTCAGCTGAAGCTGTGGCAAAACTGCGTGCCATGAACGAAGCCGGTAACGTAACCTGGGATCTGGTTGACGTTGTTGCGTCTGACGCCCTGCGTCTGTGCGATGAAGGCCTTGCGGTTGAGTTGGATGGCGACACCGATCTAGCGCCTGCGCCAGATGGCACATCAGCAGACGACGACTTTGGCGTGCTGCGTGTAAACGACTGCTTTGTTCCGCAAATCGTTTACTCAACAACATTCGGCTACCGCACTGACTTGGTCGGTGACACACCGCCAACAACTGTTTGCGATATTTTCGATACCGCAAAGTTCCCCGGCAAGCGTGCGCTGCAGAAGCGTCCAATCGACAATCTTGAGTGGGCGACATACTGCAACGGCACACCAAAAGACCAAATCTATGAAGTGTTGAGCACGGATGAAGGCGTTGATGCGGCTTTGGCCAAACTCGACACCATCAAAGCCGATGTTGTGTGGTGGACAGCCGGTGCGGAAACACCACAGCTTTTGGCTGACGGTGAAGTTGTTATGGGTTCAACCTTTAACGGCCGTCTGTTCTCTGCAATCGTTGAGCAGGACCAGCCAATCGGCATGCTGTGGGACATGCAGTCATTCGATCTGGATGGTTGGATTGTACCGGAAGGTTTGAGCGAAGAGCGTTTGAACCGGACCATGCACTTCCTGAAATTTGCGACAGACACACAGCGTCTTGCAGATCAGGCCAAGTACATCTCTTACGGTCCTGCACGCGCATCATCTGCACCGCTGGTTGGTGACCACGCAACGCTGGGTATCGCCATGGCACCACATATGCCAACCGATCCGGCAAACGCGTCAAACGTCCACAACTATGACTATGGCTGGTGGGCTGACAACCGTGACGATCTGGATGCAAAATTCCAGGCATGGCTCGCTCAGTAATCTGACCGAATAGCTATCAGGATGCGGCCTTCGGGCCGCATCCGTTTCAACCTCCGAGGATTTCCATGAGCAGCGCCACCACCACCGATATGTCGGCCCAAGCGGCAGCGCCATCAGATGGCATCGTTCGCGCTGCTGATGGAACCCCTCTGAAAAAAAGCCTGGCGCGCGCCCTGCGCCGAGAAAAGCTGCGATCCTTTTTGCTGATTGCACCACTTCTGGCCTTTATCGTGTTCACATTTCTAGCGCCGATTGCAGACATGTTGTTCCGCTCGGTCGACAACAAGATTGTCGGCGAAACGCTGCCTGAGACCGTACGACTGATCGATGACTGGGATTCGTCGACCGGAGAATTGCCGGACGAGGAAATATTTGCCGCTTTCTACCGCGATTTTCTTGCGGCACGCGAAGCGCGTGTTCATACCCGGCTCGGCTCGCGACTGAATTATGAAATGCCCGGCATGTCCGGACTGTTCCGTAAAACGGGCAGGGATATCCGTCGTTTTGACGAAACGCAGCCTTTTGCGCCTCAATTTATCGAGGTGGATGAGGAGTGGGGTGAGCTGGAAACCTGGCAGTTAATCCAGCAATTCAGCGCGCCTTATACGGCTGGCTATTTTCTGGCTTCTGTGGACGCGCAAAACACAATTGACGAGGGCATACAACTCAAGCCGGAAGACGAGCGTATTCTCATCAAGTTGTTTGTGCGCACCATGTGGATGTCACTGCTGATTACAGGATGTTGTTTGCTGTTAGGCTATCCGATTGCCTATCTGTTGAGCCACGTGCGCACCTCCACAGCCAACTTGCTGATGATCTTGGTGTTGCTGCCATTCTGGACCTCGCTTCTTGTGCGCACATCGGCATGGAAAGTGCTGTTGCAACAGCAGGGCGTGATCAATGACGTGCTGGTGTGGATCGGCTTGATTGACGATGCGGGACGCCTCGTGATGATCAACAACCAGTTGGGTACCATCATTGCGATGACCCACATTCTGTTGCCGTTTATGATCCTGCCGCTTTACTCGGTCATGCAAACGATATCGCCGACCTATGTGCGCGCGGCTAAAAGCCTTGGCGCAAATGACTGGACGGCGTTCTGGAAAGTTTACTTCCCCAATTCGGTGCCGGGCATCGGTGCGGGCGCAATTCTCGTGTTCATTCTGGCAATCGGCTATTACATCACGCCGGAACTGGTGGGCGGTACGCAGGGCGTGTTTATCTCCAACCGGATTGCTTACCACATTTCAACCAGCTTGAATTGGGGGCTTGCAGCAGCCTTGGGTGCCATCTTGCTGGTGCTCGTGTTGGCGCTGTTCTATGTCTACGACCGCATTGTCGGCATTGATAATGTGAAGCTGGGATAAGGAAACGACGATGGCATCTCCCCTTCCTCCCTACGCATCGACCGCGCAGCTGAGCTGGTATTACGGCTTCCGGTTTATCTGCGCCTTGATCTTCTTTTTTCTGATCTTTCCGATTTTGATCATTATTCCGCTGTCGTTTAATGCGGAAAATTTCTTCACCTTTACGCCGGAAATGCTGCGGCTTGACCCTGACGGGTATTCGACAAAACACTATGTCGATTTCTTCACCAATCCCGACTGGCAGAACGCGCTGAAGAACTCGTTCATCATCGCGCCCTTGGCGACCATTCTGGCGGTAACTTTCGGAACTCTGGCCGCGATCGGTCTGAGCCAGACTCATGTGCCCTTCAAATCGGTCATTATGGCGATTTTGATTTCGCCGATGATCGTGCCTCTGGTCATTTCAGCCACCGGCATGTTCTTCTTCTACACACGGGTCAGCAATTTCCTGATCAATGATGTCGGCATGGACCAAGACTTCATCGGTTATGCCAAGGTGGTGCTGGCGCATGCCGCACTGGGCACGCCGTTTGTGATCATCACGGTCACGGCCACGCTGGTTGGCTTTGACCGCTCATTGACACGCGCCGCGGCTTCCATGGGTGCAACGCCCGTCGCGACGTTTTTCAAAGTGCAGATGCCATTGATTTTGCCCGGCGTTGTTTCGGGTGGCCTGTTTGCCTTTATCACCTCATTCGACGAGGTGGTGGTGGTGCTATTCCTAGGCTCGGCCAAGCAGCAAACGCTGCCTTGGCAGATGTATACGGGCCTGCGTGAGCAGATTTCGCCGACTATTCTGGCCGTGGCCACCGTTATGGTGTTGCTGTCGATCCTGCTGCTTACCACGCTGGAACTGCTGCGACGCCGCTCTGAGCGGATGCGCGGTCTCTCTCCAAGCTAATCACATTTAGGGTAAGGCGTCATGTCCATTGTCTCCATGGCGCCGATGCCGCCCTTCCACATCGGGTCTGGTGCTGTTGACGGTGTAACGGCTGCGGCTGTGCGCCTTTCCACAAGCCGTTGTGTGATGATCGTGCTGGACCGGTTCTGGCAGGGAACGCCAGTATTTACGCGTCTAACGCAATCGCTTGCCGATGCGGAGCTTGCCGTTTGTACTTATGCCGATTTTCACGGTGAACCGAAGTCTCCCGATATCGAGGCGATAGCCGCTATTGGCCGGACCAGCGGTGCGGATTTGATTATCGGTTTGGGCGGCGGCGCGGCGCTGGACGCGGCCAAGATCGCCAGTTGCTGCATTCCCGGGCAGGCGGACCCGGAGTTTTATGGCTTTGGCCTAAACCCGTTGCCGCCGGTGGTGCTGCCGACCATCTTGATACCGACAACGGCAGGCACCGGCTCAGAGGCCAATTCTACAGCCATATTTACCGCGCGCGACCGCAAGAAAAGTTGGATTTACGGCCAGGCCCTGACCACTCGATTGGCAGTGCTTGATCCGGATTTAACCGCGTCGTTGCCACCGCCGGTGGCCGCCGCATGCGGCATGGACGCGCTGGTGCATGCTTTTGAAAGCGCCACCAATGCGAATGCCAACGCCATCACACGCATGGCCAGCCTGGACGCGCTGCGTTTGATTTGCGGGGCTCTTCGCCTGTCCGTCAATGAGCCCGACAATGTGGCCGCGCGTCAGGCGATGTTGCTGGGCTCGTTTTACGCGGGCTACGGTATATCCAATGCCGGCACTGCGGTTGCGCACAATGTGTCGCACGCATTGGCAGCGCTTCATCCGGTAGCCCATGGACATGCAACCGCGCTGGCGTTTGAGCAATCACTGCCATGGGTGCTTGGATCCAATGATGTGGGCGTAGATGAGGCTGCCGCGGCATGCGGAACCGACCGGTCCGGCTTGGTGTCTTTTATCGCGCAGTTGATGGATGATGTCGGACTGGAGCGTCAATTGCCGAACGCGTTTACCGCAGCCGGTGAAGCAATGCTGTTGGAGCAAATGAATGCGCCGGAAAACCATCCGATGCGCGACGCCACGCTGCCGCCACTGACGCAGGAAGCCATGGCAGACATTGCGTGGCGTGTATTGGAGTTGGCGAAAGTGCGAACCCGCGCATGAGCATGATCGAGCGCATTGAGATCAGTCATCACCGGCTGCCTTTGGAGCCGTCTTTCAAGGCGTCATGGGATGGGCGCGACCGCACGTTCTTTGACACCAGCATTGTACGCATTACCGATAGTGACGGTCGTGTCGGCATCGGGTCGGGCGATCTAATGCTGGGTTTTGCGGGCCATGAAGACCTGTTTATCGGCCAGGACCCGCGCCATGTTGAACGGCACTATGAGGTCTTGGCACATATTCAGTTTCACTATGGCCGCTGCTGGCCGGTTGATCTCGCGCTGTGGGATCTGGCGGGTAAAGTTACCGGCGAGCCGGTGTGGCGGATGATGGGCGGGCGCTCAAACCAGGTGCGGCTGTACGCCTCATCGGGCGTGCTTCGCGATGGGAGCCAGTTGGTTGATACCGCACAACGGTTTCAATCCGAGGGTTTTGCCGCCATGAAAGTGCGGTTTAATGCCGTTGACGATAGCCCCAATGCATGGCGCAACGACATCAAACGCCTGGAAGCGGTGCGCGCCGCAACGGGCGACGATTTCGCGCTGATGGTGGACTGCAACCAAGGCTGGCGCATGCCGTGGGACACGCGGCAAAGTTGGACGCTGAAGGATGCCGCACAGGTGGCAGCCGAACTTGAAACGCTCGGCATCTACTGGATGGAAGAGCCGCTGCACCGGGCGGACCACGCAGGCATGGCGGCTTTGCGACAAATGACCAAGGTGCGGATTGCCGGTGGCGAGATGACGCGCGAACTGTATGAGTTTCGCGATCTCATCGAGAAGCGCGCGCTGGATGTGGTGCAACCCGATGTAGCGCTGGTCGGCGGCTTGACCGGCGCGCGGCGTGTGGCACTGATGGCACGCGAGGCCAATCTCACCTTCACGCCGCACAGTTGGACCAATGGCATCGGTGTGCTGGCTAATGCGCATTTGACAGCGGGGATTGGCGATGCGCCATGGCTTGAATGGCCTTATGATCCGCCGGAATGGTCGTTGGCGCGGCGCGACTATGCGCTGGCTGCACCGTTGAAAGCCGACGAGGGCGTTTTCAAACTGGATGATGCGCCCGGCCTCGGTATCACGCTGGATGAGGCGGTTTTGGCGAAGACGAAGATTTAGGGATGACAAAGATCTAGGAAAACGTCCCGCGTTTTTGCTTCGCTAAATCGACTGGGTGTAAGAGGTGCGACCGTCTCTCAGCGATTGCTGCGCAATACGCTTGCCGACGAATGATACATTGAAGAAGTGTCCCGCGTTTTTGCTTCGCAAAATCGCGGTGAATGGTAGCAGGAGGCGGATTTGAACCGCCGACCTCCGGGTTATGAATCCGGCGCTCTCACCAACTGAGCTACCCTGCCACAACGCTGTAACCGCATGAGCCCAGCGAGGCGGATATAGAGGCGCGATCTCCGGACTGTCAAGCTGCGATACGATAGGCTTTCTTGTTTTTGCCGGATCAAACGCCTAAAGCCGTGGCGAGACCGATGAAAACAACCAAACGGAACTGAAATGGCTGCAAGAATTGCTGTGATCGGATGTGGCTATTGGGGGTCCAACCATGTGCGCACGCTGTCTGAACTGGGTGTGCTGGCCGCTGTTTGTGATGCGGATATGGCGCGCGCCACAGCGGTTGCGGAAGCCCATGGTTGCGTTGCGCGCAGCGTTGACGATGTCATGGCTGATGCCACGATTGACGGTGTTGTGTGCGCATTGCCGGCCGACCAACACCCGATTGTTGCCAACCGGGCACTGAATGCAGGCAAGCATGTGTTTGTCGAAAAGCCGATTGCGCTGTCTGCCGACAAAGCGCGTGCTGTGGCGGATTTGGCCGACGCAAAGGGGCTTGTGCTGATGGCCGGACATATTCTGCGTTATCACAATGCCTTTGGCGCTGTGATGGACTTGCTGGCAGATGGTGCCGTGGGCACGGTGCGGCACATTCAAAGCCACCGGCTGGCATTTGGTAAGTTTCACGACCGGTTTGACGCGTTGTGGGACTTGGGTCCGCATGATTTGTCGCTGGTGCTTGCAGTCACCGGGCAGGGGCCGAACCATGTGCATGGCGTCACCAATGTTTATGCGGGTACGGCGTGCGATGCGGCCCATGTGCACATGCGCTTCGCGGATGACGTTACGGCGCATATCTATATTTCGCGCCACAGCCCCTACAAGGAACGGCGGTTTGTCGTCACGGGCAGCGAGGCGATGATCGTCTGGGATGATTTTGCGGATTGGCCGCAAAAGGTGGCGCTCTACCGGCACAAGGTGTGGCAGGAAGACGGCGCGAATCAGTTCAGTCTGGACGAGCCGACCTATGTGCCGGTTGAGCCTGGCATGGCGTTAACCGATGAGTTGAGCCATTTTTTGGCGTGTATTGAGACTGGCGAGATACCGCTGACTTCAGGTCGGCAAGCGGTCGATATTATCGATGTGCTCGAAAAAGCGGCCAGTTGAACGGACGCGCGATTCACACACGTTACACTATCCGCCACAAGTGTGATGGCTTGTCACCTTCTCAGATGCCATAGTTGCGGGTAGGGGTGCAGTTAAGCCATGGTTCGCTATGGTGGTTTGCCCCTTCTGATTTGAGGACTATCATGCAGTTTATCGACCTTGGCGCACAACGCGAGCGGCTGAACCCAGGCTTGCAAAAATCCATCGCCGACGTGGTTGAAAGCGGTGCCTTTATTCTTGGGCCTCAAGTCAAAGAGTTTGAAGACAAGCTTGCAGATTATCTGGGCGTCAAACATGTGGTTGGTTGCGCCAGCGGCACCGATGCGCTGCAAATTCCGCTGATGGCATGGGGCATCGGCGCGGGTGATGCGGTGTTTGTGCCCAGTTTCACCTTCGCGTCTACCGCTGAAGTGGTGGCGCTTGTCGGCGCGACGCCTGTGTTCGTGGATATTGATCCGGTTTCCTACAATATGGATGTGGCGTCGCTGGAAGCTGCCATCGACATGATCAAACGCGAAGGTAAATACCAGCCGCGCGCGATCATTCCGGTTGATCTGTTCGGCATGCCTGCGGACTATGCCGCAATTGCACCGATTGCAGCGCGCGAGGGTCTGAAAGTTATTTCTGACGCGGCGCAGTCCGTCGGTGGCAAATCCGGTGAGCGCTACCTCGGCTCCTTTGGTGATGTGGCTGCGACCAGTTTCTATCCGGCCAAGCCGCTGGGTTGTTATGGCGATGGCGGCGCAATGATGACCAATGATGATGATCTGGTCGACATTCTGCGGTCTGTGGCCTTCCACGGCAAAGGTGAAAGCCAATACGACAATGTGCGTGTCGGTCTGACATCGCGGCTGGACACCATCCAGGCGGCAGTGCTGCTGCACAAGCTGTCGATCCTGGAAGACGAAATGCTGGCGCGCCAGAAGGTGGCTGCACGTTATGCCGAAGGTCTCGGTGATGTTGTTCAAGCGGCCTTTAATCTCGGAGACGGCCGTTCGGCATGGGCGCA
>JBAUIL010000084.1:0-3621 GCA_049682915.1 Ahrensia sp.
GCAAGCCTTCGCGGTTGATCATGGCAGAGCCGACATAGGTTTTCTTGGTCGACAGCATCCAGTCGAGATGCAGATCATGCGCGGTCGTCCGCCCATCAATCTCGGCGGCTGTGACGTGACCCTTTTCGATGCGCAGCGTGCCCAGTGCTTCCAAGCCATAGGCACAAATGTTGTGCAGCTTGCCTGCATCCATCACCGCTTCCCACACATGGGTGCCGTGGTGCGCACCGCAATAAATCTCGTAAGCCAGCTCACCGGAAAAGGACAGGCGGCAGATCATCACCGGCACATCATCGATTGCGCCATAAACGATGCCCATAAAGGGCAGCGTCGCATTGTCGACCGGCGTGCCGGTCACGCAGTCTTCCAGCACGGTTCGTGCTTTGGGGCCTGCCAGCGCCATGCCTGCCCATTGGTCCGTTACCGACGTCAGATGCACTTTCAAGTCAGGCCAGTGAACCGCGAGCAGCTTTTCCATGTGCTGCATCACGGGGCCTGCATTGGCGGTGGTGGTTGTCATCAGAAAGCGGTTTTCAGCCAGCCGCCAGGTGGTGCCGTCATCCATGGCAAAACCATCCTCGCGCAGCATCAGGCCATAGCGCGCTTTGCCGACCGGCAGCTTGGCAAAGCCATTGCTGTATACGCGGTTGAGGAACGCTGCCGCATCAGGACCTTGGATATCGATTTTGCCGAGCGTTGACACGTCGACGAGGCCGACATTGGTGCGCACATTTTTGGCTTCGCGCACATAGGCCTGCTCGACTGTTTCGCCGGCGCGGTTGTAGCTTTCGGGCCGGTCCCAGCGGCCTGCGGCATACATGCGGGCGCCAGCTTCAACATGCCAATCATGCATCGGCGTTAGACGGTGCGGGAACAGGTCGCCATAGCGCTCTGCGGCGATAGAGCCGATCGAGGCCGCCGTATAGGGCGGGCGGAAGCGGGTGGTGCCGACCTGATCAATCGGCTTGCCGAGCGCCTCGGCCATGATCGACAGACCCACCACATTGGAGGATTTGCCCTGATCGGTCGCCATGCCCAGCGTTGTGTAGCGCTTGAGGTGCTCGACCGAGATGAACCCTTCGCGGTGGGCGAGGCGCACATCGTCAGCGGTCACGTCGTGTTGGAAATCAACGAATGATTTGCCGGGAAGTTTCACTTCAAGTGTGGGCGCGGTATTGAAGTCGAATTCACCGGCTGCCATGCCATGGGCTGACCACGCACCGGTGCTTTGCGGCGGCACGAAGGCTTGTTTTGTGCTGTCCCAAACAGGTTTGGCGCCTGCCTGGCTCATCAAATGGACGACCGGCGACCATCCGCCCGAGACCGCGAGGCAATCGCAAGCGATGTCGCGGGCGTTGCCGGTGAAGCTGTTGGTGTCGCCATTATAGCGCGCGACGCACACGGCGCGCAGCGCCTTGCTGCCCTTGGTTGCGATAACGGCGTGGCCCTTGAGCCATTCGCAATCGAGGCCTTCGACCAGTTTCTCAACGTGCTCGCCCATTTCGGCGCGCGTATCGATGATCGCTTTAATGAAAACGCCTCTGTCTTTCATCGCTCTGGCTGTGTCATAGGCGCTGTCATTGTTGGTGAAGATGACAACTTGTTGGCCGGTCGCGACGCCGAAATTTTCAGCATAGTGCCACGCGGCAGACGCCAGCATGACGCCGGGCCTGTCATTACCGGGAAAAGCGATGGGCCGTTCCAGCGCGCCGGTGGCCAGCGCAACATGGTCGGCGCGGATAATCCAATAGCGTTGACGCGGCTCGCCCTCGGTGCGGTTGCGCGGGTGCTTGTGGTCACTGACGCGCTCCACCGCGGCCAGCGTGTTGCCGTCATAATAGCCCCACACGGTGGTGCGGGTCAGCACGCGGATATTGTCATGATTGTTGATCTGGTCGCGCAGCGCTTCGTTGCTTGCGCTGTTGAAGCCACCAAGGTTTGGTGCCAGTTCGCACAGGATGACGTTTTTGCCGTCGTCCGCTGCGTCCAGTGCCTGGCGCATGCCCGCCTCGCCACCGCCGACCACCAACACATTGCAAAACGCGTTCATCCGCTCATACCGTGACGGGTCAGGCGTGGTATCGGCAGCGCCAAGGCCTGCCGCCCGGCGGATGAAGTGCTCACACAGCATCCAGAAACGTGTGCCTTGCAGCGGGCCGATGACCGGCCCCATAAAGGTCTTGTAGTAAAAGCCAGCCGACAATGCCTTGCCCGCCAATGCGCTGAGGCTCAGCAGGTCCCATTGAAGCGATGGAAAGCGGTTTTGGCTTTTGGCGCGAAGGCCGTCGAAAATCTCAATCTCGGTGGCGCGCACATTAGGCTCGCGCACGCCGTCGGTGATGAGTGTCACGAGGCCGTTGGGCTCATCAACGCCAGCCGCCATGATGCCGCGCGGGCGGTGATATTTGAAGGAGCGCCCGACGATCCGCACGCCATTTGCCAACAGGGCCGACGCGAGCGTGTCGCCCTGCAAGCCGAAATATTGTTTGTCGTCAAAGGTGAATGCGACAGCTTCACCGCGCTCAATGCGGTGGCCTTTAGAACCCAAGCGATGACTGGTCATTGGCTTGGCTCCAACAAGGTGATGGCGGTGATCTGGTGGCTAACGGTGTTGCGGGTGATCTGCAAAAACTGCCGACAGCCGCCGGTATGCTGCCATAGCTCCGTGTGCTCGCCCATCGGGTTGGCGCGGTCGTAGACCCAGCTGTTCCAGACGTCGGAATTGTCGTGTGACGGTTCGGGCCGGGCGGCGGCATTGGCGGCGTCACCGCAATAGGAAAACTCCGCCAGGTCGCGCAAGCCGCAGAAAGGACAGTCTATTCTCATCTCAGTGCTTCCATGGCTTTGCGCCCTGTCCTTTTTCATCAATCACGTAGCCCTTGTAGAACCGGTCGAGCGTGTAGGGCGCGTTGAGGGCGTGCGGCTCGTCCTTGGCGATGGTGTGGGCGAAACACCAGCCGGAAGCAGGGGTGGCCTTGAAGCCGCCATAGCACCAGCCCGCATTGAGATACATGCCGGGCAGCGGGCCGGTGGTGATGATCGGAGAGCCGTCCATCGACATGTCCATGATGCCGCCCCAAGAGCGCAACAGGCGCACCTTGGCAAAGGCGGGAAACAGTTCTGTGACCTCGCTCATCACATCTTCTACGACCGGCAAATTGCCGCGCTGGGCATAGCTGTTATAGCCATCAATGTCGCCGCCGAAGACGAGCGAACCCTTGTCTGATTGTGAGATATAGAGGTGCCCGCCGCCAAAGGTGATCACTGTATCCAGACACGGCTTCAGGCTTTCAGAGACGAAGGCCTGCAAGACGTGGCTTTCAATCGGCAGCCGGTCAATGCCCGCGCGACGCAGCACTTCACTGGTGGAGCCTGCCACCGCGACGCCAACCTTGCGTGCATGGATGCGACCCAGATTGGTTTCCACGCCGGTAATCAGATCGCCATCTTTGATAAAGCCGGTGACCTCGCAATTCTCGATGATATCGACGCCGAGCTGGTCAGCAGCACGGGCATAGCCCCATGCCACCGCGTCATGGCGTGCGGTGCCTGCACGCGGCTGCTCCAAGCCACCTAAAACCGGAAAGCGCGTCTTGCCCGACAGGTTGAGGCCGGGGACGC
>JBAUIL010000085.1:0-6287 GCA_049682915.1 Ahrensia sp.
CCAAGGTTGATGGCACCAAAAGTCAAAATTGCGACCAGAAGCGCTGACAGGCCTGCGCCCATCAGGGCACAAAAGGCGACTTCAAAATGCCGGTTATAGGGCCTGCCGCCGAGCGCAATACCGCCCAGCAGCGGAATGAATATCATCCGTGCTGACTTGTGGCCGGACAGGCGGAAGGCGGCCATGTGGCCAAGCTCGTGCAAGCCGACAACCAGGGTGATGATTGCTGCCAGCACAAAGCCTTGCTGGGTCAACCCAAAAATCGGCCACAGCAAAAACGCCGACAGCGTGGCCATCGCCAACTGGGTCAGCGGCTTTTCAAAAAGCCCACCGGGTACGAAATGGCCGGTCTCAGCCCATTGTTTCAACTTCAAGGCGAAACGCCGTTGCGCAAAATGCCGGAACACGGCAAACGCCGCGCCTTTGTAAAAATCGGTTTCGTGAAGGATCACCGTGGTAGCTTGATCATTACCGGATAGACGCACGTCCATATGGTAGTTTTGCCAAAAGCCCTGATCAAGCGCGCTGTCATCGGTGTAGCGCAGCTCAAAGCGCTCATAGGGCGTGATATTGGAAAGCGCGAAGCTGCGGGTGATCGGGGTGCCGTCACGGCTTTCCTGCGCAGTGATGTAGCGGCCATGGCGGTCATCAATCGCCTCAACCTGTGCAACCGCGCCGTTCCAGTAAATGTCATCACCAAAGGGATAGACAGCGTTCCAGACACGCTCAACGGGCGCTTGGATCGTGATTTTGCGGACAAGCGTCCGCTTTCCAAGCGGCGCGGCAAAAATTGCCCACAACATGACTAAAGCGCCGATGAGTACCGCGAACAAAACCAATGATTTCCACCCCGTCCTGACTGACGCGTACCGTAGCGCGCGCGCCTTGAAACCGGGTGCACACAAGCGAGCAGATTGGACCTATTGGATTTACGCTTTATTCAAATTCGAGAATCACATCATCAACCGCAAAGGTGTGGCCTGCTTCACCGTTGATTTTCGCGACGACGCCATCGCGTTCGGCGCGCAGCGCATTTTCCATTTTCATCGCTTCAACGACCGCCAGCACCTGCCCGGCCTGAACCGCGTCACCAACAGCCACATTGAGGGAAACCAAAAGGCCCGGCATCGGACACAGCAGAAGTTTCGAGGTGTCGGCCACGGCCCGCTTGGGCATCATCGCGGCCAATTGTGCCAAGCGCGGCGAATAGACTTTGACCGGCACATCGAGACCGCGCCAAATCAACCGGACGCCATTGGCAACCGGTTTGACTTGCGCATACACCGCAACTCCGTCGACCATGCCTTGCCACATGGCTTCGCCAAGCCGGTAGCTGGTTGAAACAATCACCGGTGGCTTGCCATCCAAGGCGACGCTCATCGACAGCGCGCCGTCACCAAACGCCGCCGCCGACACGTCGACATCACGCTGCGCATCCCCCACCTTGGCCGTCCATTGCTGGCGGAAACCGCCACGATGCGGTGCCAAGCGACCGGACATCCGGTCCAACCGGTCCTTGCGGATGTGCTCAATCGTCAAGCCAATCAACGCGAGCGTATCGGCCTGGCTAGCGTCCGGTGTGGGCGCTTCAAAGCCATCGGGGAACTCTTCAGCGATGAAATTGGTCGAGATGTTGCCGGACCCGAAACGCTCATGCGCCATTAGTGCAGACAGGAACGGCACATTGTGGCCGATACCATCAAGTTGGAACCGGTCCAGGCTGTCGCGCATGGCGTCAATAGCCTCGTTCCGGTTCGGTGCCCAGGTGCACAGTTTTGCGATCATTGGATCGTAAAACATCGAGATTTCAGAACCTTCCGATACGCCGGTGTCGTTTCGCACAATCCGCGTGGCGGACACTTCAGCTTCCGGCGGTGCATAGCGTGTCAGACGGCCGATGGATGGCAGGAAGTTGCGGTACGGGTCTTCAGCATAAATACGGCTTTCCATCGCCCAGCCGTTCAGCACCACATCGCTCTGCTTGATGGTGAGCTTTTCGCCGTAAGCGATGCGAATCATCTGCTCGACCAGATCGATGCCGGTGATCAGCTCGGTCACAGGGTGCTCCACCTGCAGCCGCGTGTTCATCTCCAGAAAATAGAAATTGCGGTCCTTGTCGACGATGAACTCGACCGTGCCAGCGCTTTGATAGTCAACGGCTTTGGCAAGTTCGACCGATTGCTTGCCCATGGCTGCGCGTGTGGCTTCGTCCAAAAATGGCGATGGGGCCTCTTCAACGACCTTCTGGTTGCGGCGCTGGATAGAGCATTCGCGCTCACCCAGATAGATGCAATTGCCGTGGCCATCTGCCAGCACCTGAATTTCGATGTGGCGCGGCTGTTCGACAAATTTTTCAATAAAGATACGATCATCACCAAAGGACGATGCCGCTTCGGATTTGGAGCGCTCGAAGCCGTCGCGCGCTTCCTCGTCATTATAGGCAACGCGCATGCCCTTGCCGCCGCCGCCAGCGGAGGCCTTGATCATGACCGGATAGCCAATTTGATTGGCGATTTTGATCGCGTCTTCGGCGTCCTCGATCAGCCCCATATGGCCGGGCACGGTGGATACACCCGCTTCGGCGGCAATTTTTTTGGAGGTGATCTTGTCGCCCATGGCTTCGATGGCGCGCTCTTTGGGGCCGATGAAGACAATGCCCGCTGCTTCGAGCGCGGTGCAGAAGGACGCGCGTTCCGACAAAAAGCCGTAGCCTGGATGGACTGCCTGCGCGCCCGTTGCCTTACACGCCTCAATGATCTTGTCGGCCAGCAAATAGCTTTCGGTCGCTGGTGGCGGGCCGATGTGGACTGCTTCATCGGCCATTTGCACGTGCATGGCTTCGCGGTCGGCATCGGAATAAACCGCAACCGTTTTAATGCCCATCGCGCGGGCCGATTTGATGACACGGCAAGCGATCTCACCACGGTTGGCGATCAAGATCTTTTCAAACATATCGTCCTCCTACGACGCCGACGCTGCTTTGCGCTCACGCCAGAACACGTAAAGCCCAGACAGGACGATAATGGCAATGCCTAACCACTTGGAGGGTGTTGGCAATTCGTTGAACACGAGCCAACCCAAACCGGCCGCCGCAACGATTTCAATATATTGAAATGGTGCCAGCAAGGATGCCGGTGCCAGCTTGAAGGCCTGCACGATGAGATGATGGCCGATGCAGCCAATGATCCCCATGGCAAGAGCCAAAGCCCAAATCCACGCCGGTGCGTCCCAATGAAAGCGCATATCTTCAAAGCCAAGCGTATCGCCAATCATGACCGCCGCACCAAGCACAACAGTGCCGCTGACGCCCGCGATAAACTGCATGTTGCTGGCCGTATCATAGGCTCCTGCCACGCGGTTGAGCAGTAAATAGCTGGCAAACAGGGTCGCCGTGCCCAGCGGCAGGAGTGAAACCACACCAAACAAGGCATAGCTTGGCTGAATAACAATAAGTGCGCCGATGAAACCCACAATGACCGCGCCAGCCCTGCGCCAGCCTACCGGCTCCCGCAACACGATGAACGACAAAATGGTCAGAATCAGTGGTTCGACAAAAAACACGGCGATGGCGTCCGCAAGCGGCATGTATTTGACAGCGATAAAAAACAGGAGACTAGCGGTAGCAATCAAAGCGCCGCGCAAAAGGTTTAGCCAAAGGCGTTTTGGCCGCAGCGACGCGGTGCCGGAAAACGCTGCGAGCCAAAAGGCGAAGAATACCGCCTGCACCAGAAATCGAATGAGGGTCAGTTGGCCCGGCGACATGGCACCGATACCACCAATATATTTGGCGATTGCGTCCATGCCGGGCAGCAGAAACATGCCAAGATTGGCGAGGCCAATGCCAAGCACGATTCGGTTTGCTTCATCGCTGCGCTGTGTTGAAATAGAAAGACCCATGGCACCGTGGTGCCATGGGTTTACTCACTTGCCAAGCTTTACAATGCACGATGTTAAGCGACTTTAGCCATTAAAGGTTGGAGTGATTGAGGAATATTAGGCACTTCACGTGCAAGAAATTGCAGCAGCTCTTTTTCGCTTTCGTGCAGACGACCATCACGACCGATCCGCTCTGCAAGCCATTCTGCTTCTTCCGGGTCAATCGCTTCGGCGATTAAAAGCGCTTGGTCGCGTGCGGCTAACCGTTCTGCAGCTTCCGCCTCGACGGAATTGACAGACAGTACCTTGTCGGCAAATTCGGCCAAGCCACCTGTAAAGGCGCGGCTGACGAAACCCATGACATCGATCTTATTGTCATCAAGCCACAATTTGCGTGTGGTCAACGCGTCAACATCAGGAGACCGCACATTCGACACCATCAAAATGGATGCGGCAACAGCCTTGGAAAACAATACCTGCCAGCTGGGATGATTGGCCGCCATGGCGGTCGCGTCATTGATATCAAACAGCACATTGGCTTCATCGCGGCTGATGGCGATATTGTCCGCCGTTGCGACTGAGTAGAGAACATCGCGCAGCATCGAAACATCGTCGGCGGTCACCACACCGGCAGAATGTGCCCGGTCTGCCGCAAGCACACCGCGGCCTTTCAGAACGGCATTGGCAACTTGCTTCAATGCAAAAGCCGATAATTTCTGCGGTACGCTCTTGGCTTTGCGCAACACATGCAGCAACAGCTCAAGCTCGGTACGGGTATCGACAATGCCGTCGACGGAAATAGCGCGAATCAGGCCTTCTGCATTGGCTTCAGACACATGGCCGCGCGGCTCTGTTTGATAGACGATGTAATCGCCCAGTGCTTCGACATAAAACTCCGCCCATTGTGGGCATTTGATCTGACAGCTTCGGTCTAGCGCCAGAATAGCCGTTGCTTCCTGGGAATTGACCACGCCATCACGGTATGTGGTGCGCCGCAGTTCGCGGACATCGGCCTCATCAATCTTGTTGTTGCGGATGAGCTCGGCCAACGGACCGCTCATGATTAGTTCACCCATACCTATTCCCCTCGGTCGGCTTTTATTCGCAGATCACATCTTGTAGCGCAGTTGCGTTGACATAGCGCTAAGTGAGCTGGTTAACCGTTGCTGACCAAGAACGGGAATTTTGCAATGTCCGACGCTGATGCGCTTATCGCCGCTTATGAAGCGGGTTTGGCCTTTGAAAAGGCCGGCAACCGCCAGGAGGCTGAAACCGCCTACAAGCGTTGCCTCGCGCTGGATCCGGCTGACCAATGCGGCGCATCGGTGCGCTTGGCATCGATGGGGTTGGCTCCTGCCCCATTGAAAGCGCCCGACGCTTATGTGGCTACCTTGTTTGACCAGCATGCGGACGTGTTCGACGATATTCTGACGGGCCAGTTGGGCTATGGCGTGCCCATGCAATTGGCTGATTATCTGGAAAACCATGCACCGGGGCCCTACGCGCGCATGGTTGATCTGGGTTGTGGGACCGGGCTTTCCGGTGAGACGCTGCAAGCGATGTGCGACTTCGCCGTTGGTGTGGACATATCGGAGCAGATGGTTGAGCAAGCGGACGAACGCGCCGTTTATGATGCGTTGTTTGTCAATGAAGTGGTGCACTTTCTGTCGGAATATGCCGCGAGCGCCGATCCGGAGCACGAGGCATTCGACCTTTTGGTGGCAACCGATGTGCTGCCCTATATCGGTGCGCTGGAGCCTTTTTTTGAAGGCTTGGCGGCCAATAGCGCCGACAACGCCACCATTGCGCTCTCATCAGAAACCTTGCCCGATGAGGCCTTTGGCGACGCGGGATGGACGATTACACCGCATCAACGCTTTGCCCACCACAAAAGCTATCTGCTCGGCCTGTGCGCGCAATATGGGTTTTCATCCATTATGCATCTGGAAGAGATCACCGTGCGGCTGGAGCAAGGCAAACCAATTGCGGGCTATTTACTGGTTGCACGGAAGCCTTAGCTTGCTGGGGTCAGTCTTGCCGGTGAAAACAACACGCCGAACTGCTCGCACCAAATGACCACCGAGCCGAATGCTGTCACATCCGTGCCTGCCGGTACGGTGTAGGTCTGATCGCCGATATTGCCTTTCAGCTGGCCCAATGACACCCATTGGCTGGCTTTGACATCGGCGGAGGTTTGCGGGTTTGCAGCCTGCACCAACCACACTTCCAAATCCGGGCCGTTGGTCACCTCAAAGTCGGTCAGGCGCACCAGTGTTTCACCGCTGGGTGTTTGCAACACGCTTGCGGTCCCGGTGCCTTTGTGGGCGCGGTCCGCATCCACAAAAGTTCCGGTGGCCAAGGTGGTTGTCTGCAGCGACTGCGGCAACTCTTCGGACACAACCTGATCGATG
>JBAUIL010000086.1:0-1791 GCA_049682915.1 Ahrensia sp.
AGGTGCGCACCGAAGCATGGACCAATGAATATAAGCGCCGCGTGGAGGCGTTTGTGGGCGCCATCCGTGCAACCAACACACTGACCGTCTGGGTCGGTGCGCCGCCCTACAAGTTCGCCACTATGTCAGCGGACATTCTGGCGTTTAATGAGATTTACCGGACAGCGACGGAAGCCCGACAGGGATATTTCGTCGATGTGTGGGATGGTTTTGTGACCGAGGCAGGGCGTTTCAGCGAGTCCGGCTCTGACATTAAAGGTCAGACGGTTCGGCTGCGGGCCTCAGATGGCATCAACTTCACGACAGCCGGTAAGCGCAAAATGGCGTTTTATGTGGAGCGGCAATTGAAGCTGTTGCTCGGCGACGATGCATCGCCTTTGCTGACGTCTCTCGCACCGGACAGTTTGCCAATTTTGAAATTGCCACCGCTTCAGACCGAATCTGAATTGGAGCGGACCAATCCGATTGCGATGGCCGACCCTGACCTGGACGGTGGCGGTGTGTTGCTGGGCGATATGGCCGAGCGTCTTGTTGGCGCACCTCAGCCGCAAGCCAATCCGTTGCAAGTGCGCTCAGTACGCCAACGCCTGGTCGAAGATGGTAGCCCGCCACCAACGCAGCCCGGCCGTGCAGGCGACTTCCGCTGGGTGGCACCAGCCGAAGAAACAACCTCGTCGACCGCCGTGGTCGAGCAGGCCGACAGTGTGTTTTAATGGCCGGGGTTGTTGACGGCGAACCCTGCTTTTTGGCTGTCAGTGGATTCAGTTTGGTAGGTATCTTTCCACTGTGAATAGGGCATGCCGTAGATGATCTCGCGGGCTTGTTCCTTGTCCATCTCGATGCCTTTTTCCGTTGCCGCTTCCTGATACCAGCGCGATAGGCAATTGCGACAAAATCCGGCCAAATTCATCATGTCGATGTTTTGCACATCGGTGCGGCTTTTCAGATGTGCAACCAATGCCCGAAAGGCGGCAGCTTGCAATTTGGTTTCCTGATCTTTGGTCATGTCGCGACGCTCCTTGATTATGATTTTATTCACAGATGGTGTTGTGGCGCTGGAATGTCGAGTGTTGACCATGTAATCAATTCAAAGTCGTCTTGATCGGTGAAATGCGTCCAAGAGCATTGACAAGCGTCGTGTTGATGCCATTACCGAGTGGAGGTGGCGTGCGTTGATAACCAGAAACGTGAAATATGGAATTTGGGTCAAATAGATGAGTGCTGTGACGAAACCCTGTTGGTTGCGCTCAACTCTGTGTAGCGCTGTCCTGGCAACAACCGTGACCACGGCGATTAGTGTGTTGCCGACACCTGCATTGGCCGATTTCCGCATTTGCAACGCGACCCAAGAGCTTGTCGGTGTCGCTATCGGGTATCGTGCCCGGGCGGGCTGGATAACCGAGGGCTGGTGGCACGTGGAAGCAGCGTCCTGCAAAACGCTGATCGAGGGGCCTTTGGCGTCGCGCTACTATTATGTCTACGCCGAAGATGCGCTGCGCGGCGGACGTTGGGATGGCGACATTCAAATGTGCGTTGCCGAGCGTGAATTCAAAATCACCGGTGTCAATGATTGCTATGCGCGGCGTTTCCAGCGCGCGGGCTTTCGCGAATATGACACCGGCAATCAACAAAGCTGGATGGTCCAGCTGGTCGACAGCGTTAATACCGACGCTGAACCGACCGACAATCAACAAGAAATTCCACAAACCGGGGACGCCACACAGTGAAGCGCGGACGTAAGATAAAGATTCTAGCGACGTTGGGGCCAGCCTCATCAACCGAAGAAAAAAT
>JBAUIL010000087.1:0-9997 GCA_049682915.1 Ahrensia sp.
GGCCTCCGGTAAACTCAAGGTCCTGACTAAGGAAATCAACACTAAAGTGTTTACGTCTCATTTTCAGCCTGCCAGCCCGCTGGCTTCGTTTAAGCGGCAAGTGCAACATGCTGCCCCCAAGGCCAAATGGCTGGGGCTGGCCTATTTCGTTGCTTTCACCTGCACCATGGCGCTGGCCATCGTGGGCGCGTTTGCGTTGGCGATTGACGAGTGGAACTTGATGACGGCCGTCATCACGGTAATGATAGCAGCAACCGCGCTTTGGATTTCCGGCGGTGCCGCAACAGCTTTGCTGGGCCTAATCATGCCATCGGAAGAGCGCCGCGCGCCGCCTCTTCATTGGCAACCCCGTGGCCGCACCGCCATTCTGATCACGCTATGCGGTGAAGATCCCAAGCCACTGGCCAGCTATCTGCGCAGTTTCACGAACGATCTTGCGGCTGCACAATTGAGCGAGCAGGCACCTATATTCGTTATATCAGACACGCCAGCCAACGCCGCTGACGCAGAAGCTTCCGCCCTGTCTTCGCTCATTGCGCACGGCCTGATCACCTATCGTCGACGCGATAATAACCATGGCAAGAAGCCCGGTAATATAAGCGACTGGTTGGCTCAGCATGGTGCTCATTTTGACTACATGCTGGTCAAGGATACAGACAGCCGCATGAGCGTGAACTGCGTTCGCCAGCTGATTTTTGGCTTGGAGACCAAGCCTAATACCGGCCTTCTCCAATCCGGTATTTCAGTGTTGCCTGCTCAGAGCCGTTTTGGCCGCTATCAGCGCAACTCGTCGCGCCTTCTGGGTCGCAATTTTGGCCGTGGCTTTGCAGCCTGGTCCGGCAATGCAGGCAATTACTGGGGCCACAATGCCATCATGCGCATCGAAGCTTTCCGTGTCGCCGCCAAACTGCCGGTCTTGTCAGGCAACGGGCCGCTCGGTGGCAGTATTCTCAGCCATGACTTTGTTGAAGCCGCATGGATGCGCCGTGCCGGATGGGACATCGAGCTTATGCCCGATCTGCGTGGTAGTGCAGAAGATGCACCACAAACGGTGAGCGCGTTTTTCCGCCGTGACCGGCGCTGGTGCCAAGGCAATTTGCAGCACATGCGCCTGCTTACAGAGCCAAATTTGCATCCGGTCAGCCGCCTGCATCTCATCACTGGCATTTTCAGCTATATTTCCGCCCCGATTTGGCTGTTGCTGATCGGTCTGCTCAGCGTTGGTCTGGTGTCTGTGCAAAGCTACTGGTCGATTTTGCTCGTGGCTATCGTGCTGTTGATCCCCAAGCTTTGCGCCCTTGTTGAATTTTTGCCCAAGGCGCGCACCTGGAAAAGACGTGCGACTTACATGCGGGCGTCAGCATCAGAATTTTTGGTCTCTGTTTTGGTTGCGCCACTTATATCCATTCATCACGCGAAGTCCGTTTTGGCAGTGCTGATGGGCTTTGATTGCGGGTGGAAATCAAATGTGCAGCCGCGTTGGCATATCCGCGAAGGATGGCTTGAAGCCGCCATTGGCCTTTCGCTTTTGATTGTCGGTGTTGTGAGTTCCACCGTCAGCGTGTTGTGGCTCGCACCGATCATTGTGCCCTTGCTGATTGCGCCGGTGATGATACCGATTTTGGACGGTGAGCCGCGATGAACCGTCGTCAATTCCTCGCCAGCACCGTTGCGCTGTTCGCCGTCAACATACCGGTGCCGCGTGCATCGGCAGACAGCTCTTTGCTGGATTTGGCGCGTGAGATGCGCGATGTCGCCTATACGCCCAACACAAAGCAACTGCCGCCGCCTTTTGCTGATTTGAGCTACAACGCCTATCGCGGCATCAGGCCTATCGTCGGCAAAACGGCATTGCTGCCGCATGGCGATAACTTTGCCGTCGATCTGATGCCACCAGGCTTGTATTTCCCCGATCCGGTCAAAGTTGACCGCGTCACGCAAGCGGGCGTGCAGGATTTTGCCTTCAGCACCGGAGGCTTTAGCTTTGATCCGCGTTACTTCACCGATGTTCCAACTGACAGCCCTGGTGGAGGTTTTTCCGGCATGCGGCTGCGTTACCCGCTCAATGCACCCGACCGTATGGATGAGGTGCTTGTGATGCAAGGCGCGAGCTATTTTCGCGCAATTGGCGAAGCGATGGTCTACGGCCTGTCAGCACGCACCGTCGCTATTGGCACTGGCGGCGCCGGACCTGAAGAGTTTCCGCGCTTTGTCCATCTGCGTCTGCATCCCGCCCAAGACGATCGTGTGCGGCTGGAAGGCATCGTTGATAGCCCGTCATTGACCGCACATTTGGACATGACGCTTCGACCCGGCACGGACACCGCGATGGATATCGTCACAACGATTTTTCCGCGCGTCTCAATCAACGATATTGGCGTCGCCCCTTTGACGTCGATGTATCTGAAAGGGCCCATGCTGTCGGCCGTATCTGATGATTTCCGGCCACGGGTGCATGACAGCGATGCGCTGGTGATACACAATGGCGCGGGTGAACGCCTATGGCGGCCCATTGCCAATCCCCGTGGCATAGAGATATCAGCCTTTGCCGACACGTCTCCAAAAGCATTTGGCCTTTATCAGACACCGCGCGCCTTTGACGACTATCAGGATACGGAAGCGCGCTATCATGACCGCCCATCGGCCATGGTTGCGCCCGCTGAACCGTGGGGTGAGGGGGCGGTCACGCTGGTTGAGCTGCCGACGGGTGACGAATTTCAAGACAATATCGTGGCGTTTTGGCGACCTGCGGAACCGTTGCAGCCAGACCAGACATACCGCTTTGCCTACACGCTGACATGGACGCGCGCCGCGCCCGAACTGGGTGGCTTGCCCACCATTGTGCAAGCACGCAGCGGGCGTGAACATGATCGTCCGGGCCATCGGCGTTTTGTCATTGATATTGCAGGCACAGCCGGTGAAGCCACACCGCAAATCTCTGCCAGCAATGGCGCGCAGATCTTGGGTGTCAGTGCTTTTGCATTGCCTGACGCTGAAGGTACACGGGTGACATTCCTGTTTGCGCCTGGCGATAGTGACGTAGCCGAAATACGGGTGGTTTTAAGCGGTGGCGATGGCGCGCCGCTGAGCCCGGTTTGGTTGCACCGCTGGACACCCGCGCGCGATGGCGGCGTATAACGATGCCCGGGCAGAGTATGCATTTACGTGTTGAGCCTGACATGCGCCCGCAACGGCCGATGGTCCGATGTCATGCGAATGGCTGGACCATCCAAAACCTGCGTCGATACCACATTGGCAGGCCCGGCGGCCAGCACACGGTCCAAGGCAAACAAGGGTCTTTGGATCGGGAAGGTTGGTTTTGCCGGGCCGGAAAAGGTCTGTCCAAGCAAGCGTGGCGACAGCGCGAGGCCACCCCACGGCCGCCACTCGTTCAGATCACCGGCGAGGATCGTCGGCCTTTGCGGCATGCGAAATATGAACTGGCAGATGATGCGTATCTGCGCCAGCCGCAGCATTTGCGACAGCGACAGATGCACGCCAATCAACCTAAATGCCACACCATCGCGACGCAGATCAGCCACAACCGCGCCCCGGTGGCAATGGCCCGGCAGGTCCAGCAAATGTATTGCCTCGATTTCAATGTCGGGATGCACAAACAGAATTGTGCCGAGAAAGCCATCGCTGCCAGCCGCCCATCGGTGGCGCGGTTCGCGGTGAGCGTAGCGAAGCCCTGTCGCTTGTTCGACGCCGTCCATGTCGAGCAAGCCGCCATGCGGTGGCACCTCTTCATCCGCTTCCTGCAAGACAAGCGCCTCAATCGGTTCGCTCAGGCATTCGCTTTCAAGAGTATTCAGCGTACGGGCGGGGTCAATCTTTCCGTCATTGCCGCGACACCGGTGGATATTCCAGCTCAGGACGTAAAAGTCTTGGGTATTCTCGCTCACTCGGAACCATCCTTCTCTGTCGCCCGTTCAATGGCCGTATCTTTGGTACGGTCAGCACTTAAACCTAGTCAAAATATATAGAGGAAATAAATGTTTGCTGTTGAAGTTCGCGACCATGTGATGATTGCGCATTCCTTGCCGTCGCCCGTATTTGGCCCTGCCCAGGGTATGCACGGTGCGACCTTTGTTGTCGACGCGGCTTTCTTCACCGAAGACCTCGATGAAAACGGTCTGGTCATCGATATTGGGCTGGCTCTGGAAGCCTTGGCTGATGCGCTCAAGCCGCTGAAATACGCCAATCTCGACGAAGTGCCCGCTTTCAAAGGCAAAATCACCACAACGGAATTCTTGTGTCACTACATCTGGACGCAATTGCGTGACACCGCAAAAACGACCGGCCTGGGCGATAATGGACGGCTTCGCCGCATAAAGGTGTCGCTGGAAGAGAGCCACGTGGCGCGTGGCTGGTATGAGGCGGATATCTAAAATGGCGTTTTCCGCGGACTGGCTGGCACTGCGCGAACCGGTGGACCATGCGTCGCGTGACGGCGCATTGCTGGCACAGGCGACAGCTTTGGCCGGACAAAATGCGGCTGTGGCTGATCTCGGCAGTGGCACCGGGTCGACAGCGCGTGCTTTCACCGATGATATGTGCCAAGGCTGGTCATGGCGGTTCTTTGACAGCGATAAAGCGTTGCTGACCATCGCAAGCAAGCGCCATCCGTCATCGCAAAGCCATCAGTTTGATCTCGCCGATATCAGCACCTTGGATTTCGGCAACATCAATCTCGTGACTGCATCCGCGTTGCTGGATTTGATGCCGCAATCCTGGGTCGAGGCGCTTGCGCAAAAGCTGTCACATGCTGGCGTGCCGTTTTACGCCTCTTTGAACTATAATGGCGTGATGCACTGGTCGCCGCCCGGCGATGAGGATGCTTCGATTACCGGCGCGTTCAATGAGCACCAGCGAACCGATAAGGGTCTGGGTCCCGCCCTCGGCCCGGCATCCGCAAGTGAGACCATGCGGATTTTTCAAAGCCACGGTTTTACTGTGATTGCCGGCGACAGTCCTTGGCGGTTGGACGCGCAAACAATCGCGCTGCACGAGGCCACACTTGAGGGCATTGCAAGCGCAGCGAGCGATGCAGGGTGTGAGGGTGCATCCGACTGGCTTGATCATCGTAAAACCCACTTGGCAAGCACAACTGGCTATATCGGCCACACCGATTTGTTGGCTATCCCGCATGACCGGAGGCCGTAAAATGCAAAAAGTGCAGGTGACCAAGCGCGTTTGGGACAAGGTCTTATCGGCAAAAGCCGGAACAGGATGTTTGTGTCCCGGGTCGCTGGACGAATTTGAAAAACAGGCATTGGCTGTCTACGGCGCGCTTGTGCATCCAAACACGGATCGCTTTGTCTTTGCCCAAATAGGCCAATCGTTGGACGGGCGGGTTGCTACCGAGTCCGGTGACGCCAGTGACATTTCAGGCCCTGATGGTTTCGCGCACTTGCACCGCTTGCGCGCGCTGGCTGACGCCGTGGTCATTGGTGTGAGAACGGCGCTTCATGACGATCCGCAATTGACGGTGCGCATGGCGCAAGGCGAAAATCCTGCAAGAGTGGTGATCGATCCAGGCGGCAGGCTGCCCAACACTGTGCGGCTGCTCAACGATTGCGGCACGCGGCGTATTATCATTCAGACGGTGGACAAAGTGCGGCCGCCAAACGTCGAGGTGATCCGGTTGCCGCAGGCAAAATGGATCGCGCCCCAAGACATACTCGATGCGCTGACGGCGCTTGGCTTCAAGCGCATTATGATTGAAGGCGGAGGCATTACGATCGCTCAGTTTCTTGAGGCCAATTTGCTGGACCGCCTGCATGTAGCGGTGGCGCCCATGATTATTGGTTCTGGCCTGCAAAGTCTGACGACAACACCTATCGCAACATTGGCGATGGCACGACGACCACAAATGGACGTCTACAATCTCGGTTCTGATATCCTGTTTGACTGCGCGCTGTCGGGCGGCGATGGTCGGGCTGCGCAATGAAAAGTTGTAGAAACTTTTGTGCTAAAGCTTGCTTTGCCGGATATAGGCGAGGTGCCGACAAACTTGGGGCAGCGAAATCAGGTCACAGCCTATGACAAACGCATTAGCGCTTTGGATAACTGACGCCCAAACGGCGCAAATCCAACCTGTCGCCTATAATGTGGGCGACGCAGATGTGGAGATAGAGACGCTTTTCAGCGGCATCAGCCGTGGAACGGAGCGGCTTGTTTTCGAGGGGCGTGTTCCGGTTGATGAGCACGAAACGATGCGCGCGCCCTTTCAGGAAGGGACTTTTTCGTTTCCGGTAAAATATGGCTACGCGGCTGTCGGGCGCGTGCTCAATGGTGACCGGAAGGGCACCATGGCTTTCGCACTTTTTCCCCATCAATCACAGTTCAGTGTGCCAGCGCACATGGCATTTCCGGTGACTGAAGCGGTGCCAGCCGAGCGCGCGATACTGGCAGCGAATATGGAAACCGCAGTTAACATTATTTGGGACGCAAATGTCAGCGTCGGCGATAGGGTGGTTGTGATCGGCTGCGGCGTTGTCGGTGCGCTGTCAGCCTATCTGGCCGCACATATTCCCGGCACACAAGTTACAATCGTGGATATTGATCCAACCCGCGAAACGCTCGCGACACGCCTTGGCTGCGACTTCGCCACCCCCGATACGATTGCCGGTGAAGCCGATGTGGTCATCCACGCGACCGCCAATCAGGCGGGTTTGGCGCTTGCGATTTCACTGGCCGGCGTCGAAGCGACAATCGTTGAGGCGAGTTGGTACGGCGCTGCCGAAACGACCGTGCCGCTGGGTGGCAAATTTCATCACCGGCGACAAAAATTGATTAGCTCGCAAGTGGGCCGCATTCCCGCGCGCCAGGCAGCGCGCTGGACCTTTGCCCGCAGGCTGACAAAAGCCCTGTCGCTGCTGGTCGATCCGGCACTGGATGCGTTGATTTCCGGCGAAACGGCTTTCCACGAAATACCCCTTCACTATGACGCTATTCTGCGCAGCCCCGATACACTGTGCCATCGCATTCGCTATGAAAGCTGAGCTACCAAAATCGGCGTCACCCACGCTTGTCCTTATGGCCGATGCCTCTTTGTTAGCGGGCAAAAGCCTGCTTGAAGCCTCGCGCAACCGCCATGCGCTTAACGTAAACCAAAAAACCGCCGGTGACTTTGTCAGCGACGCTGACCGACAGGCGGAGCAAATTATCTTCGATTGCCTTTCTGAGCATTTCCCTGACTATGGCTGGCTTGGTGAGGAGACAGGCGAGCGGCCTGGCGGCGATCATGGGTTGCGGTGGATTGTTGATCCGCTTGATGGCACGACCAATTTCTTGAGAGGCTTGCCGCATTGGGCTGTTTCGATTGGGCTGTTTCGCGGCGAGGAACCATTGAGCGCCGTCATCTACGATCCCGCAAAAAACGAATTGTTCTGCGCGGAAAAGGGCTGTGGCGCTTTTCTCAACGGGCACAAGATCAAGGTGAGCGCCGATGTTGACTTTGATCACGCGCTGTTGGCGTCTGGTGTGCCCTCAGGCGGGCGCACAAAATATCTCAATCATTGTCTTGAAGATATTGCCGCTCTGATGCCGCAAACCGCAGGGCTGCGCCGTTGGGGTGCTGCGGCGCTCGACCTTGCCTATGTCGCCGCCGGGCGGTTTGATGCCTATTGGGAGCGCAATCTGGGGCCCTGGGATATCGCCGCCGGCATGCTGTTGGTGACCGAAGCAGGCGGTCAGTTCACACCGCTCTGGCCTGATCAGAGCGCATTGGTATGCGGTTCTTTCCTCGCCAGCAATGGTGCCTTGCACGGGGCAATACTCGCTCATCTCAATACGGAAAGTGCTTGAAACCACCTTTTATCGGCCATGCCACTGTACGTTTTGCAAATGCGGCATATCTACTGAGACACTCGTGTCCGATTTTGGCATTCAACGTAATAGCACGGCTCAATTGTCTGGGTGACTGCAATGAAAATCTGGAAACAGCTCTTAATATGTGTTGCGCTCGCCGCAGTCATTGGTGCGGGCTTTGTCATGTGGCATCCAGCGGCGCCTGAAATGCTGGCGAGGTTCGGGTTGGATCGGTTTGTGCCCAGTTCGCTGGCACAAGAAACAACTGAACGGCCCGGCCAGGGCGGGCAGTCCGGCCAACAACGCCGCGGCGGCCGTGAAGCGCTTGTTGTCGTGTCGAAAGTTGTTGAGCAAAACACCAATGGCCGCATTTCGGCAATCGGTAGCGGCCAAGCCTCGCGAACCGTGTCTGTGCGGCCGACTGTTGCAGGCCAGATCAGCGCGATGAACGTTGTCTCCGGTGGCCGGGTTGCCGCTGGCGATGTGTTGATTACTCTGAATGAACAGACGGAAAAGCTCGCCTTGGAGCGCGCGCAATTGAGCCTTCAGACAGCGCAAGAACGCTTTGACCGTGTCAACAGTCTGTTTGACCGGGGTTCGATAAGTTCGGTCGAAGTGGAACTGGCGCGCGATACGCTGGATCTTGCAGAGCTTGAGCTGCGTGACGCGGAACTGGCATTGTCGCGCCGCACGATCACGGCGCCCATCAGCGGTACGCTGGGCATATTGTCGGTGGGTGTGGGCGACTATGTCTCCAGCCAGAACGAAGTAGCGACAATCGACGACCGCAGCCAAATCGTCGTGGATTTCTTTGTGCCGGAGCGCGCGGCTAGTCTGATGCAGGTCGGATTGCCCGTCACTGTTATGCCCACGGCGATGCCCGGCGAAACTTTCGAAGGCAACATTCTGGTGACGGACAACCGCATTGATGAGGCAAGTCGCACCTTGCGGGTGCGGGCGTCCATTCCAAATCCAGACAGCACCCTGCGCGCGGGTATGTCCTTCGAAATCGTCATCGATGTACCCGGTGAAACATATCCTGCCATTGATCCATTGGCACTACAGTGGGATTCCGCAGGCTCCTATGTCTGGCGCATTGCTGACAATAAAGCCGAGCGCGTGCCCGCCGTCATCATTCAACGCAACAGCAATGCTGTTTTGGTCAAAAGCGAAATCAACGCTGGTGATCTGATTGTCGTTGAGGGCATTCAAAGCGTCAGAAACGGCGCTGCCGTTAATGTGGCCAATACCGATGAACTCGGGAGTGAAAACGCCGACGTGCCGTCATCTGACGCGGGAGCTTGAAAATGGCGAAATCCGACAAAACCAAGCCACAAGCAGAAACTGAAACGGCAATAGACCAGCCGGCGGAACAAAACCACGAGAACCAAGATCTTGTAGATCAGGACGGTGCTGAAGACATCGGTATGACGGCTCTGTTTGTGCGCCGTCCGATCTTCGCTCTGGTGATCAACCTGCTTATCATCGTTGCCGGTTTTGCCGGACTGTACGGCGCTGAAATTCGCGAATTGCCCGACGTGGACCGTCCGGTCATCTCGATCTCAACAGACTTTTCCGGCGCGGCACCCGAGACAATTGACCGTGAATTGACTGCCGTCATCGAAGGAGCCGTCGCCCGCGTGGCGGGTGTGTCATCCATTTCGTCAACCTCGTCCTTCGGTCGGAGCAGGGTGACGGTGGAATTCAACGATTCAGCGGATTTGGCAGTCGCTGCCTCCGATATCCGCGACTCGCTTGGTCGTATCACCAACAATCTGCCGGATGGCGCTGACGAGCCGAGAATCGTCAAAGCAGATGCCAATTCCGATCCGGTGATGCGTTTGGCTATCACGTCCGACAGGCTGAGCACGCCGGAAATCACTATTTTGGTCGAAGACGAGGTACTCGACAGGCTGGCGTCAGTGGCTGGCGTTGCCGATGTTGCGGTCTATGGCGATCGCGAAAAGATTTTCCGCATTGATATCGACCAGCGCAGCCTGGCGACATTGGGCTTGACGGTCGCAGACTTGCGCAATGCGCTGTCCAATGTAGCCTTTGATGTGCCTGCGGGGTCGTTGACGGCCAACGCGTCGGATATCGTTGTGCGCGCCACCGCTGATGTGACCACGCCCGAAGCCTTTGAGAACCTCTACATCAATGACCGCACGCAATTCAAAGATGT
>JBAUIL010000088.1:0-6019 GCA_049682915.1 Ahrensia sp.
CTCGAAAACCGTCTGCTCAAAAAAAGCATGACAGGGGCTGGGGAGTTCGAGGAATGAGATACCCTGCGTCCGAGAAACTGGAGATCATCCGCACCGTGGAGGGATCGCATCTGCCGGTTAAGCAGACCCTCGACATGCTGGGCATCCCGCGCACGACATACTATCGATGGTATGATCTCTATGTCGACGGCGGCCTGGATGGGCTGGCTGACAGATCCCCACACCCAGGATCGGTCTGGAACCGCATCCCGGATGCCCGCCGTGACGACCTGATTGAGTTTGCGCTGGAACATGAAGCGCTGACCACGCGGGAACTGGCCGTCAAATATACGGATGAGAAACGGTATTTTGTCTCTGAATCATCAGCTTATCGCATTCTCAAAGCTGCTGATCTAATCACCGCACCGGATTACGTGGTGATCAAAGCGGCCAATGAGTTCAAAGATAAGACAACGGCCATCAACGAGATGTGGCAGACTGACTTCACCTACTTCAAGATCATTGGCTGGGGGTGGTATTATCTCAGCACGATCCTGGACGATTACAGCCGCTACATCATCGCCTGGAAGCTCTGCACAAATATGCGGGCCGAAGATGTGACAGACACGATTGAACTGGCTCTGACAGCGTCAGGTTGCGACCAGGCGGTTGTGCGGCACAAGCCACGTCTGCTCAGCGACAACGGCTCATGCTACATCTCAGGCGATCTGGCCAAGTGGTTGGAGGATCAGAAAATGACGCATGTCCGCGGCGCGCCATTCCACCCGCAGACCCAAGGCAAGATCGAACGCTGGCACCAGACCATGAAGAACAGGGTTCTGCTGGAGAACTACTTCCTACCCGGTGATCTCGAACGCCAAATCGGGGCCTTCGTCGATTACTACAACAACCAGCGTTACCCTTTGACCGGCAGGTGATGCTTGCATCACCGAGAGGGGCGAGAGCCTGAACAACGTCACACCAGCTGACGTCTACTTCGGCCGAGACAAAGCCATTCTCAGGGAAACGAAGAAGATCAAGAAACAGACAATCCAACAACGTCGCTTGCAACATCAAGAACAAGCAGCATAATCAATCACACAAACGAGCCAGGCCTCCAATGCTCAAGCCGCTCTGATGTCCCATTTTATATGACGACGGACATATACAGGAACTGTCCAAAACCCACGACATGGTCTCAAAGGCTAAGACGGAACTGTGGCACAGAATCCTGACGCACTATCTGCCGTTATATTTTCCGGAGGCGGACAGGTTCCATCGATCATCACGCAGCGACTGGTTCTTCGCCTTTCTGGAGCTGTTTCCTTCGCCACACTTTATTAACGCCATGACCAAGGAAGATTTTATCGCAGCTGCATGGGATGTTGTAGGGTGTAAAGTTGGAAAAGAGCGTTTACTGTCAGATATTTACACCACAGCATCAGGCTCTATTGGGCTTCCAGTTGAGCCCGATTGCGATGCCATTGCTATGTTCAAAATGGTTCTGGCAGAGGGCCGCAGCTTGATCGCTCAACGCACTTTCATCGAAGCTCGGGCCGTCGAACTGCTTAGCGATAATCCTGACTATCAACTTCTCACAACCATTCCCGGTATTGGCCCAATCAATGCCTTGACGATACTGGCGGAGGCCGGTGACTTGCGCCGCTTTCGTCATCATCGTCAGTTCCTGAAGTTCTGCGGCATGGACCTGGCCACCATGCAATCAGGGATGTTCCGAGGGCAGACCAAGCTTTCCAAATACGGCAACGCCCGGCTGCGTCGAACGCTGTGGATGGCAGGTCAGGTTGCCATTATTCAGCGCGCCAACAGCTTTCGGGACAAGTTTAAGCGTTACATCGACAAGGATCGTGACAACCAACATTTGCGCCGCAAGGCGTATACCGCAATCGCCGCCAAGATGGCCCGCACAGTTCACGCGGTTGAACCGCCCCTATAGCTGAACCTGGCATCCAGCACAGAAACGTAGCGAGAGAACGTGTCAACGACTGTCAGGATGCATATCTTGCGACCCGTCGCCAGCTGGTCGTGCACGAAGTCCCCTCTCAGCGATTGCTGGCAATCGCTTGCCGGGCAACGCATTGCCCACACATCGTTTGGACTCGCCGCCTCTTCGCGGTCTTCGCGCAGCTTCGCCTTTACACGCCGTTTGGGTGTCTTGTTCCGCAGTTGCATGCCTAACTCCTTGTAAACACGATACGTCTTCCTTGTGTTGATCTCCCAGCCTTCCCGGCGCAAAAGCACATGGACGCGCCGATAGCCAAACCGTACACGTGTCTCGCAAATCTCCTTGATCCGCTGTTCTGACGCGGCCTGGTCGCGCCGACGAAACTTGTACCGATATGTCCGCGGATCGAACCGGATAAGCCCACAGGCCCTCCGGATCGATACCCGCCAATCAGCCCTGATAACACTCAACCGCTCTTAAATCAGACCCTATGAGATTAGCCGCAGTTAAACAATTCAGGATCGCAGCCCGTTTACTGTCTTGAAAACTTGAATGGCCGTACTGATTCAGTTTTTTCGATCGGAGATTTCATTGAAACTATAAACCAACTTGATATCAAAAAGTGCTGCCCAAGCTTTCAGCTGCGCCACCTGAATGGCAACAACGCCGGTGCCTTGCGCCCACCAGCCATTGCCGATTGCAACCAAGATTTCGGGCTGACGGGCCATGGACTGGAGGATCGGCCAGACCAACAGATGTTCCGAACAAATCAACGGCGCGATCCAACGGTCCTGAACGGTGACGACCGGATTGCGGAAGAACTGAGCCTTCGCGCCACCCGCTGACCATGGCCGCCACATAGCGACAGGAACCGGCATCCTCTGACGGTAGAGGATTTCGCTGCCGGTGGCCGTGACCTTGATGACGACATTATCATAGCCTTCTGCATCCAGTACGCTGGCCCCGCCAAGGACCGCAGCATCTGTCCCTTCTAAATTTTGGATCCAGAGGCTTTCCGTCGTCGGCGTCCAGGTTCCGAATGCGCTTTCGGGCAGGACGATCACCGAATACCCCTCGTCCGCAGCCTGCCTGACCATGGCAATGGTCGTCCTATGCTGCTCGAACCCGTTGGCCTTGCCCTTATCCGAATAGTCAAAGCTGGTCCCTATCCCGATCCAACCGTCCGGTGCCATCGGCTCTGTCCATGTCGCGACGGACCAGAACCATGCGCCGCCCATCGCCAGAGCGGCTATCGGCCATAATCTGGCTGTCATGCTGACCAAGCCGATCATCGTGGCTGCGAGGCCGTACAACCCCCAACCTGGAAACAACACACCAGCTGCTGTGATCGGCCCCGCCCATCCTGTGATGCCGAACGGCGGCACGGCCATCAGGATCGACACCACACAATAGCGTACTGCGCGACGCCAACCCGACTTCGATGTCCAGAGCACCGTGTGGATCAAAACGAAGCTGGCTGATGCGGCCAACCACAGGCCGATGCTTTGGGTCACGCCGATTTCGAGAAAAGTCGCCGCGCCTTGCGGGAGATCCCGTGACGCCGCAAGGAAGTAGGAAGCGGCTACCATCGCTGCAACAAACCTTGTCGGTGCCAATGCCCAAAGAAGCGGAAACACACAGGCGAGCGGTAGGGCGAGAACCTCGCCGCTCCAGGCAATAACGCCGACCGCAATTGCTGCGACGACCAAACCCGTCGATAAACCGATGTCACGGCTCGAAGATGAGAACCGGGTCCGCAAGGCCGAGAAGACCGGCGGCAGGAACCGGCCCAAAATATCGCGAGTCATAGGACCACCTGTAAGGTGAGTGGAGAAACAGAAAGCCGGGCGGGACTAGGCCGCCGACAAAGGGATCGAGCGTCCGGCCAGAGCCATCGACGGCCTGCAGCATCGAGTGTGGCAGTTCTTCGCCATCGATGACGATGGATCGGCCAATCGCGACCGATTGCCCCGGCAGAGCAACGACAGTCTTGATGAGCGGGCTGAGCCAGCCAGGGCACAGGCCACGCCGCAGATAGCCGCGCTCACGCGCTTGGGCGAACTTTTGATTCAGCGGCGGGCAGATGAAGACATGGTCTCCGTGCTCAACAGGACGGTTCAACGGGGCAATACGCCAGATCCCGACCGGAACACTGGGTGTCCAGTTGATCCGCAGGCCTGCTCCATATACCCCACCCAACAGCGTCACGGGAATGCTAAAGAGAACCACAACCATACCCATGCGACGGCGCCGGCTCACTGCTTCAAGCCCTTTGATTGGCGCTGGATCTGGCGCAAGGCCTCGCTTTCCTTCAGCGCTTGTTGCGTGCGCTCATTGGCGGCGAGTTGCTGGCTGGCGCGAAGAAGGGGCCACGCGGCGGCGAGCGTGTTACGCTCGGGCAGCGCTATCCCCTCCGCTGCCTTATTAAAGACCGGGCCGGAGGGGTCGCGTGCGGCGTTGGCAAGCAGGGTCCGCTCGCCAAAGCGTTCGGACACAGCCCTGATGAAGGCATCAAGTTCAGCTTTGGCTTTTCTGTCGGTACGCGCGAAGCTGAGGACGGCGGATAGATCGTTGCGGTCGATGGCGTCGCGAATCTTTTCGAGGACGTGCGTAGCCGCTGGCGACAGCGCCGGAATGTCGATCGCGGTTTTCTGGCGCAGGGTTTCCTCTTCCACAGTGTATCTTTTCAGTGCGGTCTGCCGCATGGCGAGATAGCGCTCGAGGTCGCGTTTGAGCGCCGGACCGTTGAGCTCAGCAACGCGTCGTTCCTCACGATCCGCACGGCTTGCGAGCAGCCCCTTGCGGCCACGAAGCGCGCCGAACTGCATCGGCTTCTGTTCGATCTCTTGGAGGCGTTGGTCGGCAACAGTCGGGTGTTCCAGAACTGCTTCCATGCGCATGGCCTTGAAGGCGGCTTCCGGATCCGCATAGACGAGACGAATGCGGTCGGAGACAGCGTCCCATTGTTTCTGGAGGGTGGGATCGGTGCGCAGTTTTTCTTCGGCTGCCTCGGCAATGGACGCGGTGAAGCGCGAGACGCCCTTGACCATGGGTTCCGCCTTTGGGGAGAGATATTCGGATTGTGATCGTGGCTTCTCGGCAAGCCCAAGGCGTGCGCCAAGCGTCTGGAGCGCCTGTCCGAGATCAACAAGCTTCTGCTTCTGCCGGAGCGTCCATTGCAGCTGGTCGCGGATCAGGGTTCGCGCAACACGGACGAGATTGAGACCTCGGCTGTTGGCAAAGCGCAGCGCGTGGCCATAGAAGCGCCCGCCCGCATAATCGAGCGTAATGTCCTTGGCGTTTTTCCGCGACAGGAGCTTCTCGAGGCCACCGGCAGCGGCAAAGCTCTTCTGGCCGAAGTACAGCGCCACATCCTCGCGGTGGCGCGTCATCGCCACATATGTCAGATGCCGGTCGAGCGAGAGCGAAGCCAACACCTTGACCTGGTCAACGGTTGCGCCCTGGCTCTTGTGGATTGTTGTGGCATAGCCGTGGTCGAGATTGCGATAAGCGCGTTCAAGGATCTCGACGCGCCTTTCTGTTTGTCCATCCCCGACCGTGACGACAACACGGCCCTGATTGGCTTCTGCCACTTTGCCGATCATGCCGTTCTTGACGCCAAGGGTGCTGTCATTCTTCAAGAAGACAATCTGGTCGCCCGCCGCAAATTGACGGACACCATCCTCGGTTCGGAATGAATGGCCGTCTTCGATGAGACCGCGCTCGATCAGTTTCGTCCGCGCCATCATGTTGAGCTGACGGACATCGCGGCGCAGATGCGCGAGTATCAGCGTGGATTTGTCCGGATCATACTCCCGGTTCCAGTCGGCAATCAGCGTCTCGATGGCGTCGGCCTTGGCAGGCTTGCCAATCACCTTGCCCTTGGCCCTGTAAGCAGACAGGGCATCTTTTACCCGTCCATGCGCCAGATCGAGCGAGGCGGCGCACATCCAGTCTTCTCTCTGGCGGTAGATGGTCTCGAGTTCAGCGTAACCCGTGCGCTCGGCAATGGCGCGGAAGGCGGCACCCGCCTCGATCGGCTGCAGCTGTTCGGCATCCCCCACCAGAATGAGT
>JBAUIL010000089.1:0-8982 GCA_049682915.1 Ahrensia sp.
TTTTCGTCCTTGGCCCATTTTGTATTCATCGAACGACGCAAACAACACACAAACCAAGCGGCGCTCGCAACAACAAAAACAAAACGACCAACACTGAAACAAACCAAACCAAGTCTTGAAAGGACAACCAACATGAAAACGCTTTTGATCACACTCGCAACCGCTGCAACTCTGATGGCCGGTGCTGCACATGCCGCTTCAACCTCAAGCTCAACAGGCGACGTTCGCGCATTTGATTCAAACCCACAGACACTGTTCGGTGGCGCGGCACTCGACCTCGAGCCAACCGCTTCTATTGGCGGCGTTTCTGAAGGCCAAGTCTTTGTTGAGCAGCAGTTCATCAATGGCCGCGAAGCAAACGTGCGCTACACACTCGATGGTGGTGTCAAAAACATCGTCTCAAAATCATTCACTGCAAGCGGCAACTAAGCGCTGAACTGACCTTGTCGCGTGGCATAGAACGTGCCGCGCGGCAAAATCTGCCCTCTTTATCCTCATTGCGCCATCCAGGCCGGAAAAAGGATCGTCCTTTCTCCGTCCCCGGCCCGGATAATTCGGGCCCGAAGCAAGCTCGCGATCTTGGTCAGGTCGCGGGCTTGCACCCGTTTTGCAACAGACACATTAGGTCCTAACCCTAAAGCGGCTGATTGCCATGTTTGGCCGCAATCGCCTTGTGCAGATGCACCATCAACGCGGCACCAAAAAGGGGCGTCAGCAGGTTGAGCAGCGGTATCGCCAGAAAACCGGCAATCAAAAAACCAGCCAAAATAACCGTTGTTGAATGCCGTGAGCGCAGCTCTGCGGCGGTTTTTTCGTCATGAAAACGCATGGCCGCAAATTGGAAATACTCCCGGCCCAGCAGATAGCCATTGACCGCAAAAAAGGCGATCAAATTGACGCCAGGCACCAAAAGCAGAAGCAAAGCGCACAAATTGCCCAATACGACCACGCCGAAAAATTTCACCGACATAATAATGGACGGACCCAAGGCCATGGGCTTGCCGCGCGGATCGTTCGGATAGTCCTGCGCTTCGATGTGATCTGCGACATCATCGAGAAAAAATCCTGCAATGGCCGCGCTGACGGGGCCGATCAGGAAAGCCAAAGCAACCGCTATGATGATGCTGGCGGCGATCATCGCGAAGAAGCCGACCGAGCCGGTCCAATCCGGCAGTGCGAAGCCTGCAACAAACGCACTGACATAGGGAATGGCCACCACTTCAAGCGCCGCGCGCAGCGCAAACCAAATGGTAATCAGCCCGGCAATCGTCAGGCCAATCGATTTCCAGAACACCTGGCGGAGCGCGGGGTCGAACAATTCGCCAAGCGCTAATTTTGCACTTTTCACTATCATGGCCCGCACATGGGACGCCGCTTGTTCAATTGCAAGAAGGGCTTTCAACCACGGTCGGTTCACGCTACATGCCAGCCAACTGCAAACAGGAGACCATGCGGCATGACACAGCATGACGTATTGTGCATCGGCAACGCGATTGTGGACATCATTGCCCGCGCGGATGATGATTTTTTGCGCGACAATGGCATCATCAAAGGCGCCATGAACCTGATTGATGCCGAGCGTGCCACATCACTATACGACAAGATGGGCCCGGCCGTTGAAACATCCGGCGGCAGCGCGGGCAACACCGCCGCTGGCATCGCGTCGATGGGCGGCAAGGCGGCCTATTTCGGTAAAGTCACCGATGATGGTTTGGGCACAATTTTCCGCCATGACATCCGCGCGCAAGGCGTAGCGTTCGACACATTGCCGTTGATTGCCGAGCCGCCAACCGCGCGCTCGATGATTTTTGTGACCCCCGATGGCGAGCGGTCGATGAACACCTATCTGGGTGCCTGTGTGGAACTGACACCGGACGATGTGGAAGAAGACAAAGCCGCTGGCTCCCAGGTGACGTATTTCGAGGGCTATCTGTGGGACCCGCCGCAGGCCAAAGATGCCATCCGCAAAACCGCAGACATTGCCCATGCCAATGGCAGACAGGTTGCCATGTCCTTGTCCGACCCGTTTTGCGTTGACCGCTATCGTGACGAGTTTCTGGACCTGATGCGCTCGGGCACGGTGGATATCGTGTTTGCCAATAGTGATGAGGTGAAATCGCTGTACCAGACAGCCGATCTTGATACCGCCATTAATGCGCTGGCCGCCGATTGCACGCTGGGTGCGGTAACCATGTCTGAAAACGGCTCCATGATTGTGCGCGGCAATGAACGTGTGTCGATTGCGGCAGCGCCCATTAAAGAACTGGTCGACACAACCGGCGCGGGCGACCTTTACGCAGCGGGCTTTTTATATGGCTACACACAAGGCCATGATCTGGAAACCAGTGGCAAGCTTGGCTCTTTGGCAGCCGGTATCATCGTCGAGCAAATCGGACCACGCCCGCAAGTGTCACTGCATCAGGCGGCCATTGATGCGGGCTTGATCAAAGGCTGATCAGAAAACCATCACATAATGTCGTCCGGGTCGCGTCCCGGACGGGCCTTGTAGGTGGGGAATGACCAACCAAACCACAGCGCGCCGCCCCGGATTGCAAACGCCACTGCAAACGATATGCACGCCCCCGGCAAAACGGCGACCCCGATTGCAGATGTGATGCAAAACACGACCGCACCGGCAAGCGCAGCCGTTACATACACTTCCGGGCGCAACAACACCGACGCTTCATTGGCAAGCACATCGCGGATCATGCCGCCGGCGGTTGCCGTCAATACACCCATGACAATCGCCACAGTGAATGAGCCGGTGGCCAGCAGGCCCTTTGCAGCGCCCATGGCGGCATAGGCTGAGATGCCGACAGCGTCGAGCCAGAGCAGCAGTTTGTATCGGCTTTCGACCAGATGCGCTGTGAGATAGATGAACACGGCAGCCGTGCCACAGACCAGAATGTAGATCGGGTTTTGCACCCAGAACACCGGCCCGGTATCGAGTACGACATCGCGGATTGTGCCGCCGCCCATGCCGGTAACGGCGGCGAAGAATAAAAATCCGATCAGATCGAGCTGCTTGCGTGATGCCGCCAAGGCACCGGTTGCCGCAAAAACGGCAACCCCGGCGTAATCAAGGAACTGCAGCAGATCCAAGTTTAAGCTTCAGACTCAGATGCGCCGTCGGCGGCGGGTGCTTCTGACGGGGCCTCCGCCTGCGCGGCCGGTGCGGGTTTCGGGCCGCCCTTGGCAACACCAACCATGGCCGGCCGCAACACGCGGTCACCAATGGAGTATCCCTCCTGGACGACCTGCACAACGGTGTTGTTGGGCACTTCCGGGTTGGGCACTTCAAACATCGCCTGATGGAAATTCGGGTCGAATTTCTCACCTTCCGGTGCCAGCTTTTTGACGCCGTGGCGCTCCATGGTCGACAGCATGGATTTTGCCGTCAGTTCGACACCCTCCAGCAGGCTTTTGAATTCGTCGGAACCGCTGGCGCGCTTTTCGTCTGATACCGCGTCAATGGCGCGGCCCAGATTGTCGTTCACGCCGAGCATGTCGCGGGCGAAATTGGCCACCGCAAATGACTTGGCGTCCGCCACCTCGCGCTGGGTGCGGCGGCGCAAATTTTCCATCTCCGCTACCAGCCGCAGGTTTTGGTCTTTCAGTTCCGCAGCTTCTGCGCGTAGTTTTTCAATCTCCGCGCCAATCGCACCGGCGACATCCTGCTCGACGGCATCATCATATTCAAAGGCGCTGTCATCGGCTTCTTCATAATCGGCAAAAGCATCGGCGTCCTCGGCGGCAGCGCGCTTTTGCGCCTTGCGGTCGGCTTTCAGCAATTCATCAGCAGCCTTGCGCAGTTTTTCGCGGTTGGCTGTAAAATAGTTGGATTTATCATCGTGCTTTTCAGCGTCGTCTGCCATCATTGTGGTCCAGATTATTCAGGTGAACATGTGCACGCGATATCATGGTTCACACCATAAAAATCAACCCCGAACGGCCAAACAATGCGCGAAACCTATTTCTGCTTTTCAAGCATCTGGGAGATCATGCGCGCAGTGTAGTCAACCATCGGCACAATGCGCGCATAATTGAGACGGGTCGGTCCGATAACCCCGATCGCACCCACTACCCGGCGTTCCTGATCGCGGTAGGGCGCGACCACGAGTGACGAGCCGGACAGCGAAAAGAGCCGGTTTTCCGAGCCTATGAAGATGCGAACGCCCGAGCCGGTCTGTGCCAGATCGAGCAGATTGACGATCTCTTCCTTGCGTTCAAGATCGTCAAGCAGCAGCTTGATGCGCGCCACATTGGCCTTGTCATCGGTGTTTTCAATGAGGTTTGAACGCCCCCGCACAATCAGCTTGGTGGGGTTGTCATTGCCCTCGCCGGACCACACAGCGAGGCCGCTTTCGACAAGTTCTGCGCTGAGCACGTCGAGCTCCCGGCGGATCTGATCGCGGCGCATGAGCATCTCGCTGCGCGCACCGGCCAAAGTGTGGCCACGTGCATGATGGTTGAGAAAGCGCGCCGCTTCACCCAATTGCGACGCGGTGGTGCCAGGCTGCAGGTTCACAACGCGGTTTTCGACCTCACCCGATTCCCAGACAAGCACGGCAAGCGCCTTGGTGTCCTCAAGCTGGATGAATTCAATGTGCTTCATCGCCTCTTCGCGCTTTGGGGCCACCACAAGACCTGCGCCGCGTGAGACGCGCGACAACAGTCGGCTGGCCTCGGTCAACATGTTTTCTGTGACCGACGCATTCTTGTTGGTGCCCGCCATGGACGCGTCAATTAAGGCGCGTTCCTCATCATTGACTTCGCCGGTGTCCATGAAAGCATCGACGAAAAAGCGCAGACCCTGTTCCGTTGGCATGCGCCCGGCGGAGACATGGGGCGAATAGATCAGGCCAAGATCTTCCAAATCGCTCATGACATTGCGAATCGACGCCGGTGACAACGCCTGCGGCAATTGCTTGGACAGCGCGCGCGATCCCATCGGCTCGCCTTCATTGAGGTAGCCTTCGACAATCAACCGGAAAATATCGCGGGACCGTGCGTCCAATGGTTCGTTCATGGATCCTATCGCCTTGAAACATGCCGTGCATTCATCATGCTGGCGTTGCGAATATAGAGCTTGGCGGACAATGGATAAAGAGGGTTATCACGGCACAGCATTTCGGCTACCACCACGCAAACACCTTCAAGGAGAATACCATGTCACGCCCGTCCGGACGCACCCCCGATCAAATGCGCGCAGTCAGCTTTGAACGCGGCTTTTCCAAGCACGCCGAAGGCTCATGCCTCGTCAAGTTCGGCGACACCCATGTGCTGTGCACGGCAAGCCTGGAAGAGCGGGTGCCCGGCTGGATGCGCAATACCGGCAAGGGCTGGGTAACGGCAGAATATGGCATGCTGCCACGCGCCACCGGCGACCGGATGCGCCGTGAGGCGGCGTCTGGCAAGCAGGGTGGACGCACCCAGGAAATTCAACGCCTGATTGGCCGTTCGATGCGTGCTATTGTCGATTTGGAAGCGCTGGGCGAGCGCCAGATCACCATCGATTGCGACGTGATCCAAGCCGATGGCGGCACCCGCACCGCTGCCATTACCGGCGGTTTTGTCGCTTTGCATGATTGCCTTGATTGGATGCATTCGCGCCAGATGGCTTCCAAAAACCGGGTAATCAAAGACCACATCGCCGCCATTTCATGCGGTATTTATAACGGTCAGCCGGTGACCGATCTCGATTATGCCGAAGACAGCAATGCCGAAACGGATGCCAATTTCGTCATGACCGGCTCGGGCGGCATCGTCGAAATTCAGGGCACCGCCGAGGGCGCACCGTTCAGCCGCGATGAATTTGATGCCTTGTTTGCGCACGCGCAAAAAGCGATTGCGCAGCTGGTTGACCTGCAAAAGCAAGCGTTGGGTCTCTAGGTCATGGCACGCCGCAAACTTGAAAAAGGCAAGCTGGTGCTGGCGACCCATAATGCCGGCAAGCTGGCAGAAATCCGCGATTTGATCGGCCCGTTCGGCTTTGAAGTGGTGTCCGCCGGTGAACTGGGTTTGGCTGAGCCGGAAGAGACCGGTACCACCTTTGAAGCCAACGCGAAAACCAAAGCGATGGCCGCCATGCAAGCCACCGGCTTACCGGCATTGTCAGACGACAGTGGCTTGAGCGTGGACGCGCTGGATGGCGCGCCGGGCGTTTACACCGCCGATTGGGCGGAACGCCCCGATGGCAGCCGCGACTTCGCCATGGCCATGCGCACCGTGGAAGAGAAGTTGCAAGCCAAAGGCGCGTTGACGCCCGACCAACGCACCGCCGCTTTTAACGCCACGCTGTGCGTTGCCTTTCCCGATGGTCATTGCGAGTTCTTCGTTGGCAAAATAGATGGTCATCTCGTGTGGCCGCCGCGCGGTGAACTGGGCTTTGGCTACGACCCGGTGTTTGTACCGGAAGGCCATGAGCGCACCTTTGGTGAAATGACAGCGGAAGAAAAACATGGCTGGGTGCCGGGCCAGAAGACGGCGCTCTCGCACCGCGCCCGCGCTTTCAAACTGTTAGCCGAAGAAGGACTAGCCGTTGATTGATGACGGCAGCCCCGGCTTTGGCATCTATGTGCATTGGCCGTTCTGTGCGGCCAAGTGCCCCTATTGCGACTTTAACAGCCATGTGCGCCACAAACCGGTGGTCCAAGCCGACTATGCGGCGGCGTTCCGGACAGAGATCGCCCATATGGCGACAATCACCGGACCCCGGACAGTCACCAGCATCTTTTTGGGCGGTGGCACACCGTCCCTGATGGAGCCCGCGACGCTGGCCGCTATCCTGGATGAAATATCCAAACAATGGACGGTTCCTTCCGGTATCGAAATAACCTTGGAAGCCAATCCGGCATCCGCTGATGCAACGCGGTTCCGCGACTATCGTGCGCTGGGTGTTAATCGTGTATCTCTGGGTGTCCAAGCGCTCAATGATGCGGATTTGAAATTTCTGGGCCGCCTGCACAATGTCGATGAGGCGCTCAATGCTGTCGGCTTGGCGCGCGATATATTCCCGCGCATGTCGTTTGATCTGATTTATGCGCGGCCCGGCCAAACACTTGCCGCATGGGAGGCTGAGTTGCGCGAGGCGGTCGGCTATGCGGCAGACCATCTGTCGCTTTATCAACTCACCATAGAAGAGGGCACGCCGTTCAAAGCGCTGTATAAAGCGGGCAAAATTCAAACGCCCGATGATGACACCGCCGCCGACCTGTATGATCTGACACAAAGCGTCACCGCCGAGCTTGGCCTGCCCGCTTACGAAGTGTCCAACCATGCAGCGCCCGGCGCACAGTCGCGCCACAACCTAACCTATTGGCGCTATGGTGACTATGCGGGCATCGGCCCTGGCGCGCATGGACGGTTGACGACCGCAGCGGGTAAATTTGCCACCGAAACCGAACGCCATCCCGAAAGCTGGCTGAAGCTGGTGCGTGAGCAAAGCCACGCCATGACGGCAAACACAGTCCTATCACTGGATGATCAGGCCGAAGAAATGCTGTTGATGGGGTTGCGGCTGGATGAAGGGCTGGATCTGGCACGGCTGGAAGCGTTGGGTGGCCCCGCGCCGACGTCGGAACGCTTGCAGGACATGGTCGATCTGGGCATGATCGAGCGGCTGGGCAATGCCCGCATTCGTGCAACCGCCAAGGGGCGCCCGGTGCTCAATGCAGTCATCGCCGAATTGGCCCAATGGAACGTTGAGAGCGCTTTATGATCCGGCATTTGGTCGCCTTGAAGTTCAAACCCGAAACCAGCCAGCGTGACATCATCGCTATTGCCGGGGCGCTGGCGGAACTCGAAACCAAGCTTTACGGCATCGCCGCTTTTGAGTTTCGTGAAAACATCAGCCCTGAAACAGAGTTGGTGCGCGGCTTTGGCCATGTTTTCTGGTTTGACTTTGACACAGAGGAAGACCGGGACGAATATCTTGCAGACCCGCAACACCAAGCCGTGGGCGCGCAATTGGTCGCCATGACCGAAGGCGGCAAAGACGGCATTTTTGTTTGTGATTTTGACCTGTGAGCACGCATTATCAAATCGGCACCCATCAAGTCAGCGCACCGCCGCTGGAGCCGGGGCTTTATCTTGTCGCGACGCCGATCGGCAATTTGCGCGATATCACCATCCGCGCGCTGGAAACGCTTGCCGCCTGCGATGTGCTGGCCTGTGAGGACACGCGGATCACACGGCGGTTGCTGGAACGCTACGGCATCGACAAGCGCATGGTGACCTATCACGAACACAATGCAGCAGATGCTGGGCCGAAATTGCTCAGCGCATTGGCTAAAGGTCAATCGGTTGCGCTTGTGTCGGACGCGGGCACGCCCTTGGTGTCAGACCCCGGCTACCGGCTGGTGCATGAAGCGCGTAGTCAGGGCTTGGCCGTGTTTTCCATTCCAGGGCCGTCGGCCGTGTTGGCGGCCTTGTCGGCATCCGGCTTGCCGACCGATGACTTTAGGTTCATCGGTTTTTTGCCGGCAAAACAAAAAGCCAAACAGGATATGCTGACCAAGCATATTGCCAGCCCGGCGACGCTGATTTGCTTTGAAGCGCCGGGGCGTTTGCAGGCCACGCTTGCGGCCATCAGCGATGTGATGGGGAACACGCGGACTGTGTGCGTGGCGCGCGAATTGACCAAGCGGTTTGAAACTATCCGCACAGGGCCCATCGGTGATTTGTGTAGGCAATTTGCCGATGAAACAATCAAGGGCGAAATCGTCGTGCTGATCGCCCCGGCACCGGACGACGCACCATCCCATGACGCGCAGGACGTCGACACGATGCTGGCGGGCCTGCTGGCTGAGATGTCCGCCTCAAAAGCCGCCAAAGAGGCCGCCACCATGACCGGCCTGCCGAAGGCTGAACTTTATGCGCGATGTTTGGCGCTAAAAGCCGGTGAGTGACAAACGCAGGAAAGCCTATCAACGCGGCCATGCCGGTGAAACGAGGGCCGCTTGGGCGCTGCGCCTGAAAGGC
>JBAUIL010000090.1:0-1995 GCA_049682915.1 Ahrensia sp.
GTGATCTTGTCATCAACGGAAAAATCAATGCCCGGCGTCTGCTGGCCATCACGCAAAGTCGTGTCAAACAGATAGATGCGTTCGCGTTGTGTCATACCGACCCCGATTAAAAAACACCCGCGTAGTAGAGCACGCCAACCGTGATCGCAATGACTATGACACCTTTGCCGATCAGGCCATAAAGCAGCCATTTCGGCATTTGCGTGTTTTTGCGTTGTTGTTCAGTGGGCATGACTAATGATGATCGTCGGTGAACCAGAATTCCGGCGGCCATTCCTCTGTATCGCGGTCAGGATGTTGGAAATTTCTCAAGGTCGCCAGAAACGGCGCGTTGTTTACATCGTCCAGTGTCTCACGACCCGGCAATTTGGCTAAATCATCGCACCATGGACGCTTGGCTTCTGTGCCGTATTGTATTGTCGGCGCGACCGCATCCGGATCATCAAAGCTCATCACTGTCAGCGCCAAGCCGTCCGGTGCTTTATAAGCCAAAGGTGTGCCACACTTGCTGCAAAAGCCCCGTAGCGCCGATGACGAAGACTGAAACCAGCTTGGTGCACCGCGTGTCCAGTGCACCGGTTGCTCCCCCGGCCCGACAAGCGCCAGCCCGGTGGCGGCAGCGGCTTTCTGGCACATCCGGCAATAGCAGATGGAAGACCTACCCTGGTCACCATCAACAGCAAAGCGCACCGCGCCGCATTGGCAACCACCGGTCAGCCTCATCGTTTCATTTCCCACGTGGTCACGCGGTTGCCATCGGCATCTTTGCCGTCCTTGAGCTGAATGCCCTGCGCCAGCAATTCATCGCGAATGCGGTCGGCTTCGGCGAAGTTTTTGGCGGCGAAATAGCCCAAGCGTTCGCTAATCGCTGCTTGAATTGCGCCATCATCGGCACCGTCTGTGGGTGCTTGTTCTGGCAGGCCGAGCATTGCCAGCGTTGCGCGCAGCGGCGCACCTGACAGCTTGTTGAGTTGTTGAATTGTGTCACAGGTATTGAGATCATCGAAAAGCCCTGCGAGGGCCGCTGTCGCATCGCCCTCATCGGGTAAATCAACGCGGCGCCAATGCTTGACGAGTATTGCGTCCGCCTCTTCCAGCCTGCGCACGCTGAAATCGATCGGCTCTCTGTAATGCGTCATCAGCATCGCCAGCCGCAGCACTTCGCCGGGCCATTTGCGGCCACCGAATTTGTCGGTGTCCAACAGATCGTGAATGGTCACGAAGTTGCCGTCGGACTTCGACATCTTCTTGCCTTCGACCTGCAGGTAGCCATTGTGCATCCAGACGCTGGCCATTTTGTCGGTGCCGTGGGCGCAGCAGCTTTGGGCGATTTCGTTTTCATGGTGCGGGAAGATGAGGTCGAGGCCGCCGCCATGAATGTCGAATGTCTCGCCCAGATAGGCTGCGCTCATGGCCGAGCACTCAATATGCCAGCCCGGCCGACCGTGAATGGTTTGACCATTAAACACCCCTGCCCAGCCCGGCTCGTCAGCGTTGGACTGTTTCCACAGCACAAAGTCGCCGGGGTTTCGCTTGTGGCTTTTTGCTTCAATGCGAGCGCCTGCCTGCTGATCGTCCAGATTGCGGTTCGACAATGCCCCATAGGTATCCATCGAGGTCACATCAAACAGCACCTCAGCGCCCGCCTCACCGTGCGCGATGTAGGCATGATTGCGATCCAGCAATTGCTGGATGAGCGTCACCATGTCGGTTTTGCCGTCATGGCGTGGCAGCACAAAGTCCGTCGCGCGCGGCTCGTGGGTGGGCGGCAAGCAACCCAGCGCCGCCACATCAGCGTGAAACTGGGTAGCGGTTTTCTCGGTGACTTTTCGGATTGCCTCGTTGAGTGGCAAGTCAGGATAGTCACGCAAGGCGCGCGCGTTGATCTTGTCGTCAACATCGGTGATGTTGCGCACATAGGTGATATGCGTTTCACCGTAGATGTGGCGCAACAGGCGGAACAGCACATCAAACACAATCACCGGGCGTGCATTG
>JBAUIL010000091.1:0-7397 GCA_049682915.1 Ahrensia sp.
TCGCGCGATGGAGCCTTCAAATCCGCGCTGACGACGGTGTAGCCCTGCGCCACCAATTGATCACACAATGCACGGCCAAGGCCTGCTGTACCGCCGGTCACCAATGCACGCTTTGCGCTCATGACAACGACCGCCCCACGATTGTGCCGCCGCCTGCCAGCCGGGCGAACGAACAGGTGACCGGCGAACGTTTGGAGGCGATCGCCCGCTCCATCATCAAGGCGACGCTATCGGGCTTGAGAAAGAAATCGGCCATTTTGCCGGGGTCGAACCCGGCTTTTTGGTGCATGTCCGTGCGGGTTGGGCCGGGATGGATGATTTGCACCGCGACACGACCGGCCCACTCGCTGCGCAACGCCCGCGCAAAACCGTGCAGCCCTGCTTTTGACGCGGCATAGGCGGGAAACATCGCTTGGCCCTTATGGGCGACAGAGCCGACGAGCGTTAGCGTGCCGGATGCTTTTTGCAGCCATGGGTAAAGCGCACGCGCCAACAGGATCGATGCGGTGAGATTGATGTCGAGCGTTTGGCGCACACGCGCCGGCGTGTCACACCCATCATCGGTGACGAAGCCGACACCGGCGTTAATCACCACATTGTCGAGCTTGGTCCAACCGGCCTTCAAAAGGTGGCTTGCGATCACTTGCGATGCGGCGGCCGGCTCGGAAAAATCAGCCTGCACGTAAGCGCATCCATCCGGTAAAAGAGCTTTGGCCTCTTGCGGTGTTTTGCGCGCGGCCACCAGTACATCATGGCGGTCAACAAGGCGCCGGGCGAGCGCGAGGCCGATGCCGGACGTCGCACCGGTGATCAGAATTTTGCGGCGGCTATCGGCCATCAGCCATTCCAAATGTCAGCGTCGCATCCAGTGGAGACAGAGGCTTGAGGTCTGCGAGCACGGCGCGGGCTTCTGCCTCGTCGTGCTTCATTTGCACGGTCAGCGCATCCAGATCATCAAACTTCAGTTCGCCGCGCAAATAGCTGCACAAAATGACCGTGCAGTGGCTGCCGTAGAGATCGCCGTCGAAGTCAAATACATAAGTCTCCAGCAACGGTGCGCCGTCGGTATCCACCGTCGGGCGCTTGCCGAAGCTGGCCACGCCATCGCGGATAACGCCGTCCGAGGTGATAAATCGCACCGCATAAATGCCATGGGCGAGTGCCGTGTCGTCGGGTAATTGAATATTGGCGGTGGGATAACCCAGCGTGCGGCCCAATTGCTTGCCCTTGCTGACAGTGCCCGCCACCCGATAGCGATAACCGAGCAGCGCATTGGCTTGCGCCAAGTCAGCGCTGTGCAAGCTTTGCCGGATACGGCTGGAGGAAATGACCTCGGCCCCTTCATCGCGGAACGCGTCAACCAACGTCACTTTGAAGCCCGCCAATGCGCCCTGCTCCATCAAAAACGCCGGACCACCTTGCCGGTTTTTGCCAAAATGAAAGTCGAAGCCCGTCACAACGTGGCGCGCGCCCAGACCTTTCAGCAGCACAGCGTCAATAAATTGGTCAGCGGTCTGGCCGGCAAACGCGCGGGTAAACGGCAGTTCGACCACCGCGTCAAAGCCCAGTTCGGCCAGCACACGTGCCTTCATCTCCGCAGGGGTAATACGCGACAACACCACATCGGGTTGAAACAGGGTGCGCGGGTGGGGCTCAAATGTCAGCGCGACGCAGGGGCACTTGCCAAATTTCTGCTCCACCTCATCGGCTTTGGCGCGCGCCGTTTGCAGCACCGCCTGGTGGCCGCGGTGAACGCCGTCAAAATTGCCGATTGCCACCACACCACCGCGCAGCGACGGCGCCAAGTGGTCAAAGCTGTCTACACGCGCTATCAAAACGATCTCCGCTCAGCGCAGCTTGGTCATTGTGGCAACCGGTTCGGCACCAAAATCATCGAGGAATTCCGCCATGCGCGCCAAATCCGGTGCGCCATGGCTGCCATATTCGCGCGCATGGATGCCATCTGAGATGAACAGGAGTGGGATGTCCGCCATCATTGCGCCCTTCACATCGGTTGTCATGCCATCGCCAATGGCGAGTATGCGGGACAAAGGCGTTTCAGTGCCCATCAGTGCAGCAGCATCTTTCATGGCTTTTTGGTAAATTGGCCTGTGCGGCTTTCCGGCAATCAAGGTGCGGCCACCCAATTGGCCAAAGTCGCGCGCCAGGGAACCCGCACACCAAATAAGCCTGTCGCCGCGCTCCACCACAATGTCAGGATTGGCGCAGATGAACGGCAGGTCGCGGGCGCGCATGCGCTGCAACATCTCGGCGTAGTCTTGAGGCGTTTCAGCCTCATCATCAAACAGGCCGGTGCAGGCCACGCCGCTGGCTTCAAACTCTTCCACCAATTCAACGTCCAGCCCGTCAAACAGGCTCAAGTCGCGATCGGGGCCCAAATGGAAAATCCGCCGCGGCCCTTCAGCGATGAGTGTGCGCGTTACATCGCCTGATGTCACAATGCCATCGTAAGCATCATCAGGCACACCAAGGCTTTGCAATTGCGTGACCACGTCGCGTGAGCGGCGCGGCGAGTTGGTGATCAGAATAACGGTCTTGCCCGCGTGTCGTGCATCCATCAGCGCGCGTGCGGCCTCGGCCCAGGCATCCACACCATTATGAAGCACACCCCAAACATCGCACAGGATCAAATCATATTCGTCGCTGATGTCGCTCAGCGACGCAATTTGTTTTACCGGCAAAGACCTGTCCTTCGGCTGTGGTTGCTCTGAATGGCTGCCGCCTGAATTAACCCAACATATTCACCGTGTCACGATGTTTGACTTTTCACAAAGCCGTTAGCTGTGAGAGGATGGTTATCAAAGCCTTAATGGATGAAAAAAAGGTGCATTCCGCGGCATGACAAAGCGTCGTACAGTGATGGTCTTATTGGTCGTTGGTGTTGCAGCATGGCTGGCCAAGGACGTGGACTATGGCGTTTTGATGAGCCGTTTGGAACCGATAGCGGCACCAACAGCGCTTGTGTTTGTCGGTATCGGCCTGATTGCCCTCATCGCCGGCGTCGCTGCGTTGTTTGCCGCGCGGCGCAGAAGCCATGCGGCCAGCATGGCCAATGATGACGCATTGCGCGTTTTGCGCATGCAACAGCGCAAGACGGCACAGCCGGAGCAAACGCCCGTTATCATTAACACACCGCCGCTTGCCGCTGACACTGCCAAACACGGGAAGCCTGCTTCGGCCGCTGAAAAAACGCAGGACAATCTTGCACCACCAACGCTTATTTTGAACGCGGCTAAAGACAAGATCACGCTTTCTGATGGCGTTTATTTTCAACCCGTTGTCCATGTGCCCAGCGGCACGGTTACGGGGTTTGGTGTGTTCCGGCAGGCGATTACGGGAAAGTCCCGTTCTCACTTTATTCGCCATGCAGGCCATCTTTCCAAGGCAGCACAGGTCAAGCTGGAAGCGGACAGCGTAATGACCGCAACCAGCGAAGCGCGCCGCGTTTTGCAAAGCGCCAACAATAGCGGGAACGCGAAGGCGCAGACATTGTGGATTGATGTGCCGGTGTCAGAAGCGCTGCTGTCGGACCGTGTTAAATTGCAGTCCGTGCTTAACCTGATGAGCGCCCACCCCGCCCTGAAACGCAGCATTCGTCTGCTGGTTGACGCGCGTGCCTTGTCACAGGCGCGCAAGTCCATGCTGGACGCGCTGAAACTGGTTCAACATGAAGGCGTGACGATGGCGCTCAATCTCGCGGAGGCCGGACGCCTGCCGATCAAGCCGGAACTGTTGGCGTGGTTTGACGCGCTTTATGTGAATAAATCAGACGTTCAGCATGCTGTGATGGGCCAGCAGGCGGAGGCGGCAGTTGGCCAAGGCAAAAACCAACCCGCGCCGGAAGCAACATCCTTGCTTGGATCATTGCAGGAAGCCCGCCGTCTGAAAATGCTGATTATCGCAACCAATGTTGTTTGCGAACCAGACGCCGTCGATATGCTTGCCGAAGACATAGAGCACATGTCGGGCGCGTTGTTCGGTGAACCGCGGGCCATCAAAGCAAACCTGCTTGCAACATCAAAGGCACCGCGCGCGGACCAATTCAACAAGACCGGCTAAATAGCCGAGCCAAGTTATCTTGGTCACGCAGTGCCAGCGGTAACCAAAACCGCCTGAACTGCATTTTTCTGTGTCAGCTTGCTTGACTCTGTCTGGCGCCATCCTTATCTCAGCGTCGCGTTAGCACTCGCACTGATAGAGTGCTAACGCCCCGCGAGGAGCGGGCCATCATTTCAATTCGAGGGTATATAAATGGCAGAGATGAACTTTCGTCCGCTGCACGACCGTGTGGTCGTTCGTCGTGTAGTTTCTGAAGCAAAAACAGCTGGCGGCATCATCATTCCCGACACAGCAAAAGAAAAACCACAGGAAGGCGAAGTCGTCGCCGTCGGTTCCGGCGCGCGTGATGACGCTGGCAAGCTGATCGAGTTGGACGTCAAAGCCGGTGACCGTGTGCTGTTTGGCAAATGGTCAGGCACAGAAGTCAAGCTGGGTGGCGAAGACCTGCTGATCATGAAGGAAAGCGACATCATGGGCGTGATCGGCTAACGCCGCACCCACTCGCTGTATCAATTCAACTCAACGCGAAACAGGCTCTCCGAGCCTTCGCATGGAGAAATAAATGTCTGCAAAAGAAGTAATTTTTGGCCGTTCGGCCCGCGAGCGCATGCTCAAAGGTGTCAACATTCTCGCTGATGCCGTTAAGGTAACACTCGGCCCCAAAGGCCGTAACGTTATTCTGGATAAATCATTTGGCGCGCCACGCATCACCAAAGATGGTGTATCGGTTGCCAAAGAAATCCAACTCGAAGACAAGTTTGAGAACATGGGCGCACAAATGTTGCGCGAAGTGGCCTCAAAGACCAACGACATTGCCGGTGACGGCACCACAACAGCCACCGTGCTCGCACAATCCATCGTTCAAGAAGGCCACAAAGCAGTTGCTGCCGGCATGAACCCGATGGATCTGAAGCGCGGCATTGACATGGCTGTCAACGAAGTCGTCAAAGATTTGCTCGCTAAAGCGACCAAAATCAAAACGTCCGAAGAAGTTGCCCAAGTGGGTACAATTTCTGCAAACGGCGAAAAAGAAATCGGCGAAATGATCGCTGAAGCCATGCAGAAAGTCGGCAATGAAGGCGTCATCACCGTTGAAGAAGCCAAAACTGCTGAAACCGAGCTGGAAGTCGTTGAAGGCATGCAGTTCGACCGCGGTTACCTGTCACCTTACTTCGTGACCAATCCGGAAAAAATGATCGCCGACCTCGACGATCCTTACATCCTGATCCACGAGAAAAAACTGTCAAACCTGCAAGCCATGCTGCCAATCCTGGAAAGCGTTGTGCAGTCATCACGCCCGCTGCTGATCATTGCAGAAGACGTTGAAGGCGAAGCGTTGGCGACACTGGTTGTCAACAAGCTGCGTGGCGGCCTGAAAATTGCTGCCGTCAAAGCACCGGGCTTCGGCGACCGTCGTAAAGCCATGCTGGAAGACATCGCGATCCTGACCGGTGGTCAAGTGATCTCCGAAGACATCGGCATCAAGCTTGAAAACGTCACCATCGACATGCTCGGCACAGCCAAGAAAGTTGCGATCTCCAAAGAGAACACAACAATCGTTGATGGTGCAGGCTCAAAAGGCGACATCGAAGGCCGCGTTGCACAGATCAAATCGCAGATCGAAGAAACTTCTTCAGACTACGACCGCGAGAAGCTGCAAGAGCGTTTGGCCAAACTGGCTGGCGGCGTTGCCGTTATCCGCGTTGGTGGCTCAACAGAAGTTGAAGTGAAAGAACGCAAAGACCGCGTTGACGATGCACTGAACGCAACCCGTGCTGCGGTTGAAGAAGGCATCGTACCAGGTGGTGGTACAGCGCTGTTGCGTGCGTCAAAGCACATTCAATCAAAAGGCGCCAACCCCGATCAGGAAGCTGGCATCAACATTGTTCGCCGTGCGTTGCAGTCTCCTGCCCGCCAGATCGCGACCAATGCCGGTGAAGAGGCTTCTGTGGTCGTCGGCAAGATCCTTGAAGACAAGTCAGCATCATTCGGCTTCAACGCCCAAACCGCTGAATTTGGCGACATGATCAAGATGGGTATCGTTGACCCTGTTAAAGTTGTGCGTACAGCGCTTGAAGATGCCGGTTCAGTTGCCGGTCTGTTGATCACAACAGAAGCCATGGTTGCTGATGCACCTGCCAAAGAAAGCGCTGGCGGCGGCATGCCGGACATGGGCGGCATGGGCGGTATGGGCGGCATGATGTAATCATCCGCCAAGCATCATGACAATGGTTGGGAACCGCAAGCGGTCCCAAATGGCGGCATGATGGTAGCATCCACCCAAGCTTAGGCTTGAGTTCAAGAAGGCCGGGAGCGATCCCGGCCTTTTTGTTAGCTGATACGAGAAAAATTGGGCCAACGGGCTGCACAGCGGGCCAAAGTCCTGTATCGCAACGGCGCAAACCTATTGCTGAGCCGAGTTCTGTATGATCCACCGTTCATTTTCAGCCCGCGCTGATATTGAAGAGATATTATCGAGCCTGTCGGCACCGCGCGTTGATGTGCCGGTGTTGCAACCTGCCGACCCGTTTTTGGACACGGCGGGCGAAGATTTGCGTCGGCGCATTTTCATGACTGCCAGCGAAACCGGCGAAGCGTTTTGTCTGCGGCCCGAGTTCACAATACCGGTTTGCCGCCATCACATCGCTCAAAACTGCGGTTCGGCGCGTTATGGCTATGTCGGCACCGTGTTTCGCCAGCACCGCGAGGCCGGGGCCGAGTTTTTGCAGGCGGGTATCGAAGACATCGGCAATTCGGACTTCGCACAAGCCGACGCGCAATCGCTGGCGGACGCGTTGTCCCTGCTCGACGCGCTTAATCTGACTGCACCTACGACGATTTTGCTGGGTGACCAGAACATTTTTGATGCGGTTCTCGATGCGCTTGATCTGCCCCGCGCTTGGCGGCTGCGCCTGTCCCATGCCTTTGGTGACGAGGAAACGCTGGCGAGCACGCTCGACAGCCTCCGCTCGCCCCCATCACTGGATGGCGTGCCGGAAGACATTGCCCGAGCGCTGGATGCCGGACAGGCAATGCTGACCGGTGTCATTGCCGCACATATGGAAAAGGCGGGACTGCTCAACGCAGGAGGCCGAACACCCGATGAAATCGCCGCCCGCTTGCTGGCCAAGGCCGAAACAGCGTCGCGCAAGCCCGATGCCAAGAGCTTGAGCATCCTCGCCGACTTTTTAACCGTCAAAACAACGCTCGACAAAGCGCCCGCTGCGCTGGCCGCGTTTTTCGACACGCATGGCTTGGCCCAACCGCACGCTTTGGGTGCCTTTACCCAGCGCTTGGATGCGATGGTGGGCAAGGAT
>JBAUIL010000092.1:0-3420 GCA_049682915.1 Ahrensia sp.
TGCGCTCGATCTCGAAGGGGACTTCGCGGTGGCCGTTTTGCATCAGGGCGCGCACTTGCTCTTGTTGGCCGTCGGGGCAACAGACCATGACGTAGGCCGAGATTTTGCCGCCGGGTGGTTGGGCGTAGGCGCCGAGTTTGCGCACGCTGGCGACGATATCTTTGACGTAGTCGTCGATGAATTTGCCGGGTAGCATCATTTTCAGGCGCTGCTGCTCGCCGATGATTTCGCCGACGCGGTGCAGATCACCGGCGAGCAGGGCGGGCTTGAGTGCGTGGCCGATGGATTTGATTTCGTGCAAATGCGCCAATCCGTCATCGAGATGGCTTTCCAGTAGGTTGAGCGACGGCTTGGATTTGGCGTGATGACCGCCGTAGAAAAACAGCATGGACTGTTTGAACGCCGCGCGGGTGTCTTCTGACAGATCAATTGTTTGCGGGTGGATGCCGTCACGGTCATACTCAATCAACCGGATATCGCCCAGCGCACAGATAGCCGGGTCATGATAGCCGGATGCGCCTTCGAGAATTTCCACTTCAATATGCGCCGCGGTTTCCAGCAATTGTTGTTGGTTTTTTTCGATGCCTTTGAACCGGTACATCGCATTGAGCAGGCCAACGCAGACCGCACCCGATGTGCCAAGGCCCGATTCGCCTGCAACATCCGTCATCACCACCAGATGCACTGGTTGGCCCTGCAGGCCGGTGATGGTGAGTGCCTCACGGATCAGGTCATTTTTGATGTCGGCATGGTCGACGACCTTTTCGTGTACATCGGCATAGTGCAGGTCGAAAAAGCCGTTCATGCTCTCTTTGATGACGACATAGACATATTTGTCGATGGTCATGGAGACAGTGACGCCGCCAAACTGGTGGGCGTAGGATTTTAGATCAGTGAGGCCACCGGCAAGCGGCATGCGAAGCGGCGTTTTGGTGACAATCATCACACGTCTTCCATGCTTTCAAGCTGCCGCACGCGCTTTGCGATGCGCAGCGTGTTGATTTCGGGCGTTGGCTCGGTGCCACCCAGGTGCAGCCATTCGTCTTCGATCAGATAGCCGATTTGCTCACCATCATTGATGGCATTTTGAAGGTTGGGCAGGATGCGGTATTCGACTTCCTTGCGGCTGGTCATGCGCTTAACAATGGCTTCGGACATTTTCCAAAAGCCAATATCAACATAATCGCTGTCGCCTTCCCAGGCTTGGGCTATCAGCGCATCGTTCAAAGACACGCGAATTTTGGCGTGCGCTGGGTCCCGGTCGGCGGCGAGGCTCATCACGACTGCCTTTTGATGGTCGACTATCGCGCTGAACTGCGCCTGCTTGATATAGCTGTCTGCCAGCCAAACAATGCACGGGCCGCTCAAGCCAGCCTTTTGGTAGGCGGTTAGAATCGCGTGGCCGGTGCCGAGAGCTTCATCCTGGACGACATAGTTGATCGCCAGGCCATTATAGGTTTCGCCGAAATAGGATTGTATTTGCTCTTTATAGTGGCCGACAACAAGCGTCAGAGAGCTCGTTGACAGGTCAACGCCGGACTGTGTGAGGTTGCGGATCGACAGTTCCAGAAAAGGCTTAAGGCCGATGGGATACATGCATTTTTGCAGATAGCTGCCCAGATTGCCAAAGCGGCTGCCTTTGCCGGCGGCCAGACAAATCAAATTCATGGTTTTCCCCATCGTGCGGTGTCGCCGTAGATCTAGCTGTGTTGACCACTGTCAACAGGCGCGGCCAGCACTGCACGAGGTGCTTTGTTTTGTCCAGTCCGGGCGTTGATGTGATCTGTCCTGCTAGGCATCGTGGCAAAAATACAAAAATTGCGCCACTTTTTGGCGTGACAACCATGATGGTTTTGCGTCAATGCGGCTAAAGGTTTTGCGATGATAATTCTGATTGGGGGAGAAGGCGTTTGTCTTCATATGTTTTGACGGTCAAATGCGTTTCGACGCGTGGTATTGTGGCGGCGATTTCCGCCTATCTGGCGAGCATGGAGTGTAACCTGACCGATTCGTCGCAGTTTGATGATGCAGTCACCGGTGATTTCTTCATGCGGGTCAGCTTTGAAAGCGAAGGCGATAAAACGCGCGAGCAGATTGCTGCCGGATTTGAGCCTGTGGCCGAGAAATTCGGCATGACGTGGGACATTCACGACCCCAAAGTGCCGGTTAAAGTGATCATCATGGTGTCGCGTTTCGGCCATTGCCTCAACGATCTGCTGTATCGTTGGCGCATCGGCTCGGTTCCGATTGAGATTGTCGGTGTGATTTCAAACCATCTCGATTACCAGAAGCTGGTCGTCAATCATGATATCCCGTTTCACCACATCAAGGTGACCAAGGAAAACAAAGCGGAAGCGGAAGCCAAGCTGCTGGAAGTGGTTGAGGATTCGGGCGCTGAGTTGGTGGTGCTCGCGCGCTACATGCAGGTGCTGTCGCAAGAGCTTTGCCGCAAGATGGAAGGCCGCGTGATCAACATCCACCACTCATTCCTGCCCAGCTTCAAGGGCGCAAACCCCTACAAGCAAGCCTATGAGCGTGGCGTGAAGCTGATTGGTGCGACGGCGCATTATGTGACGCAGGACCTCGATGAAGGCCCGATTATCGAGCAGGACACAGCGCGTGTGACCCATGCCCAAAGTGCGGCGGATTATGTTTCCATCGGTCGTGACGTTGAAAGCCAGGTGCTGGCGCGTGCGGTACACGCCCATGTGCAGCACCGCACCTTCATGAATGGCAATCGGGTGATCGTTTTCCCGACAAGCCCGGGCTATTATGCTTCTGAGCGCATGGGTTAAACCATGCGCTGAGCGTCTCGCCATAAGCACTTGAATTTCAGGTGTTTATGGTGAGCGCGCAGGGATTCGAACCCTGGACCTACTGATTAAAAGTCAGTTGCTCTACCAGCTGAGCTACGCGCTCCCAAAAAGCGCCGAGGCAATGCTTCGGCGTCGGGTGGCGCACACATACTCACCAAGTGTCAGGCGGTCAACCATCATTTATGGCAAAATCGCTTTGTTTGCGCATGAAGTTTGGTGGCAATCTGTCGCGCATCGTCGCAACGCAAAAATGTGATTGCCATGTGAGTGACCCAATCTTTATGTAGCTGTGGAATTTCAGACCTGAAAGAGGCCGAAAACCCTTGGATATTTCAATCGTCAGCGCGTTCTTGGCCGGTGCCATTTCGTTTCTTAGCCCCTGCGTCTTGCCTTTGGTGCCGCCCTATCTGTGTTACATGGCAGGCGTGTCGATGGATGATTTCCGTGGCGACGTGAACGCGGATGGCACGGCGACCGCCGGTGGCGGCGCGGTGCGCATGCCGTTGATTTTCGCTGCGTTTACATTCGTTCTCGGCTTTTCCACCGTGTTTGTGGCGCTGGGCGCCGGGGCCAGCACCATTGGCGGCTTGCTGCGCACCTACCA
>JBAUIL010000093.1:0-4068 GCA_049682915.1 Ahrensia sp.
TAACACGGGCAGGTCAAGTTGACCGCTACCAACGGGTAGGCTCGTCCGTCGCCGCCACTTCTATGGCCAGCGCATGCACCCCATTGGCGAGTTCATCGGCCACTGCATCATTGACAGCGCGGTGCCGCGCAAGGCGCATTTTGCCTTCAAAGGCTGCTGAAATGATGCGCACGCGGAAATGGGTTTCGCCACTGCCATCCACGGCACCGCCTTGATGACCGGCGTGCAAATGGCTCTCATTGATCACCTCCAGCCGCTCCGGTTGGAACGCGTTTGTCAGTTTATCGCGCATGGCGGTCTCTAATGGGCCCATTTGTTCGGTCTCTCAAGGTTGCAACATTGGCGGTTGAAGGCTAAACGGGTGCGTCGCAGTTGGTGAGCGCCAAGACGCATTTTCGTTTGCCTGTTTCTTCGACAAGTAATTCCATTGTCAATCCTTGTTAACAAGGGCACGCGCCCCATAACGGTTTCATGAAAACGTCTTCGAAATATTTTGACTCCATTCGCATCGCACCCGGCGGCAAAAAGAAAAAGGCCGAAGAGGAAGCGAAGAACCGGTGTCAGTGGGCCGGCTGCGAAAACCCTGGCAAGCACAAGGCACCCGCAGGCCGCGACCGCGAGGGCCAATATTTGTGGTTTTGTACCGACCACGCGCGCGACTACAACAAGAATTACAATTATTTTTCCGGCCTTTCTGACGAAGATATTGCCAAGTTTCAAAAAGAAAGCGCCATTGGCAACCGCCCGACGTGGAAAATGGGCACCGCGCGCGGCGCCGCCAGCGTTGACTCACCCAAGTCCGCACCGGTGTTTTCGACCATGCGTTCGGGTTCCGCAAAATCCATGAAGATGCGTGATCCGTCGCTGCGCATTACTGATGCCGCACCGATCCGCCGGCTCAAGCCGCTTGAGGCGAAAGCCATGCGCGCCCTTGAACTCGACAGCAAGGCGTCACCTGAAGATGTGCGCCGCAAATACAAAGAGCTCGTCAAAAAGCACCACCCCGATTCAAACGGCGGTGACCGCACTTCGGAAGAGCGGTTTCGCGACGTCGTTCAAGCTTACAAATTGCTCAAGACCGCCGGACTGGGCTAAGAACTTTTCGTTCCGGGCAGCGCTCGCCCGGCCAAGGAGATATCATGACTAAAATCGAGCTCGACATCGCCGACATGCCTGACACCACCGTTAAGGTGCGCGATGCCTTCGGCATTGACAGCGACATGGAAGTGCCTGCGTTCAGCCAGAGCAACGCCCATGTGCCGGAAATCGACCCCGACTATCTTTTTGACCGGACCACGACGATGGCGATTTTGGCCGGTTTTGCGCATAACCGTCGCGTCATGGTGTCAGGCTATCACGGCACCGGTAAATCGACCCACATCGAGCAGGTTGCCGCGCGCCTCAACTGGCCTGCGGTCCGCATCAACCTTGACAGCCATGTCAGCCGGATTGATCTCGTCGGTAAAGACGCCATCGTGCTCAAAGACGGCAAACAGATCACCGAGTTTAAAGACGGTATTTTGCCGTGGGCCTACCAGAACAATGTCGCGCTGATTTTTGATGAATACGACGCCGGTCGTCCGGACGTGATGTTCGTTATCCAGCGCGTGCTGGAAAGCGCGGGCCGCCTGACGCTGCTCGATCAAAGCCGGGTGATCCGTCCGCACCCGGCGTTTCGCCTGTTTGCCACCGCCAATACGGTAGGCCTCGGCGACACAACCGGTCTTTATCACGGCACTCAGCAAATCAACCAGGCACAGATGGACCGCTGGTCAATCGTCACCACACTGAACTATCTGCCGCATGATAATGAGGTTGAGATTGTGCTTGCCAAGGCAAAGAACTTCCAGACCAAGGAAGGCCGCGAGACCGTCAACAATATGGTGCGGCTTGCTGATCTGACACGCTCGTCCTTCATCAATGGCGATCTCTCCACAGTCATGTCACCCCGCACCGTGATCACATGGGCGGAGAACGCCGAAATCTTCAACGATGTCAGCTTCGCCTTCCGCCTGACATTCCTCAACAAATGCGATGACCTTGAGCGCTCAATCGTCGCCGAGCACTACCAGCGTTGTTTTGGTGAAGAGTTGGCCGAAAGCGCCGCCAATGTAGCGCTGAGCTAAGGGACCATGGCTGGCCCCGGCGACAACTCCAAAAAGGCGTCCAATAAGCCTGCCGATACCGAACCGTTCAAACAGGCGGTGACGGCGTGCATGCGCGCGATTTCCGGTGAGCCGGAATTGGAAGTTGTGTTTTCCGGTGACCGCCCTGCTTTTGCCGGTAAGCACGCGCGCGTCACCGACCTGCCAAAACGGGCTACCCGGAACGACATCATGATCACCCGTGGCATGGGCGATTCCATGGCATTGCGTGCCGCGTGCCATAACCGCGCCATCCACCAGACCATGGTGCCCGAAGGCGAACAGGCGCGCGCGGTCTATGATGCGGTCGAGCAGGCACGCGTCGAAAGCCTCGGCGTGCGCCGCATGAAAGGCATCGGCGACAATCTCGGCGCGATGATCGACGACAAATTCACCCGTGCCAATCTCGCTGCAGTCGATGAGCGCGAAAATGCGCCCATTGATGAAGCTATCGCGCTTATTGTGCGTGAAAAGCTGACCGGCCTGCCGACACCACCCGCCGCAGCAGCGGTGGCTAATTTGTGGCGCGACTGGGTGGACGAGAAAGCCGGTGCCGACCTCGATCGCCTGTCCGATCTGGTTGAAAACCAAGATGCTTTTGCGCGCGCTATCCGCGACATGCTGGTCAGCCTGGAAATGGCGGAAGAATTTGAAGGGGACGGCTCGGACGAAAGTGAAGACGAGCAAGAGCCGGAGGACCAGCCCGACGCCGACAATGACGAGGATGATGGCGGTCTCGACGATCAGGATTCGGGTGAAGAAAGCGAACAGGAAGACCAGCAACCCATCGAAAGCGATGATCAGGAAACCGGCGAGATGGACGCGTCGGAAATGTCGGCGGACGAGATGGACGACGACATGGACATGGACGCCGAGGAGCCCGGCGAGCCGATGCGTCCGGATCCGTCGATGCACGATATTCTGTCCGATATCGACTACAAGATTTTTACCCGCGAGTTTGACGAGGAAGTGACTGCTGAGGAGCTATGTGATGCAGCGGAGCTAGACCGGCTGCGCGCCTTTCTCGACAAGCAGTTGGCCAATCTTCAAGGTGTTGTCGGTCGCTTGGCGAATCGCCTTCAGCGCCGCCTGATGGCGCAGCAAAACCGCTCCTGGGACTTTGACCTTGAAGAAGGTTATCTCGATCCTGCACGCCTGCCACGCCTTGTCATCGAAGAGATGAGTGGCGGCTTTGGCGCATTGTCGTTCAAGCGCGAGCGTGACACCAATTTCCGCGATACCGTCGTAACCCTCGTGATCGACAATTCAGGCTCGATGCGCGGACGCCCGATCACGGTGGCCGCGATTTGTGCCGACATTCTGGCGCGCACGCTGGAGCGTTGCGGCGTTAAGGTTGAAATTTTGGGCTTTACCACCCGCGCTTGGAAGGGTGGTCAGGCCCGTGAGGCATGGCTCAAGGGTGGCAAGCCGCCGGAGCCGGGCCGCCTCAACGACATTCGCCACATCATCTACAAATCGGCTGATGCGCCATGGCGCCGGTCGCGCAACAATCTCGGCCTTATGATGCGCGAGGGTTTGCTGAAAGAGAACATCGACGGCGACGCGCTGACCTGGGCCTATCGCCGCCTTGCCGCACGTCCGGAACAGCGCAAGATCATGATGATGATTTCCGATGGCGCGCCGGTGGATGATTCGACACTGTCGGTAAACCCCGGCAATTATCTGGAACGGCACTTGCGCGCGGTGATTGAAGAGATCGAGCAACGCTCGGCAATCGAGTTGCTGGCCATTGGTATCGGCCATGATGTGACGCGCTACTATCGCCGCGCGGTGACGATTGTCGACGCTGAAGAGCTCGCTGGCGCGATGACCGATCAGCTTGCTTCGCTGTTTGAGGAAGAAGCGCCCGGCAGCCAGCAGCAGAAGCGACGCGCATGACCGTCTTGAACGCGCTGCGCGCCAC
>JBAUIL010000094.1:0-9412 GCA_049682915.1 Ahrensia sp.
GTTTCCGGAATGCGGAATGTTGAGGGGTACAAGCGGTCCGGCACACGCACTTCCACAAAGGCACCGGGGCGGATTTGCACCGGCTGGTCAACCGGCTGCAGACGTGCATACACATCAACGCCACCACGTTCTGACGCGATGTCTGCACCGATGCGCGAGACGATCGCTTCATAACGGTATTCCTGACCGCCCACCGCCCAGAACAATTCCACCTGCCGGTCGATCAACGGGTCGCCATCCACAGCAACGCGGCCATATTGCGCATCGGTCAAGGTAAAACGCACATCCAGAGCGGTGTCGTCATACATCGCCACCGCCACATCATTGGCAGAAACAATGCGTCCGATCTCAACACTTGTTGAGCGGATGATGCCGGAAAAAGGCGCGGTGACCCGCGTATTTTCCAAATCGCGTTCAGCGCGGGTGACCCCCAACAACAGGCGCTGCTCCACGGCACGCTGCTGGGCCAGTTGGGCCTGCGCGATGGTCAGATTGTTGCGCCGCTGCGACACGGCCTGCTCGCGCTGGCTGACCAGCAAAAGCCGGTCGTCAATCGCCTTTTGGGTAACGGTACCATTGGTGCGCAATTGTTCAGCCCGGGCAAGATCGTCGCGCGCAAAGGTCAATTGATCCTGCGCACCCGTCAATTGTTCGGCTTCCGCGTCAATGCGCGCTTCAATCTCGGCAATTGAAGCACGGGTTTGGGCCAGGTTGGCGTTCGCTTCGGCCAGTGCCATGTCAAAATTAAAGGTGTCGACCTCAAACAGCAATTCGCCTGCTTCAACCTTTTGGCCTGCGGTCAGGTTCGAGCCGAGGCTGACCACCTCACCTGACACAGACGGGCGCAGATCGACGGTGCGTGCCGCTGCAACCTGACCGAACAAACGAATAATAGGGCGCTGATCGGCGCTTGCGGCAATCACCGATTCCACCGGAAGGGCAGCGTCAACTGACGGGCGCGCTGTACGCTCGGGCTTGGCAGCGATCAGCCTGTTCATCGCAATGTAAGAACCGGCCAGAACGGCGATCAACAAAACAAGTTGCAGCAGGCCACGGACGGCACGGGCAGTAACTGAGCGTTGAGGAGCCGGGCCAACAGGGTCGCTGACTTCGACCATGTCATCATGGTCAGGTCTATCTTGGATTGTGTTGAGCATAACAGGCCTTACCTCTCGCCCCGTAATTAAGCCATATTGAGCAAGCGGCAAGTTACGATTTGGTCATGTAGGATGGCCACACCGTGACACGAAGGCGCAAGCGGTTAGTTGGGCATGATCTGTTTGCCGTCACTGTCGAAGTTGTAGCTGGTCGAGCAGAATTCGCATTTGATCTTGATCACACCATCTTCGACCGACTCAGCACGATCATTGTCGCTCATGTTTTCAATGACCGCTTGCACTTTTTCAGGCGAGCAGCTGCATTTTTCTTCCACCGTCAAACCATCGTAAACGCGCACGCCGCGCTCGTGGAACAAGCGATACAGCAAGCCGTGTGGCCCCAATTGCTCGTCCAATAATTCATCGGCACCAAGGGTGCCAACCAATGCTTGAATTTCAGTCCACGCATCATCGACATCGATGTCGGGCACGACCACGCCTTCGGGGATATCACCACCGGGAAGATCGCCGGTTTTCATGCGCTCTTCGGACTCGGGCAAAAACTGGGCCAGCAGTCCCGCAGCGCGCCACTGGCGTTCACCGTCGACATCAAAACGGCCCACTTCCAGCCGCACCTGGGTGGGAATTTGCTCGGATTGGCGGAAATAATTATGCGCAATTTCTTCAAGTGACGTGCCGTCCAGTTGCACAATGCCTTGATAGCGCTTCATATATTTGCCCTGATCAACCGTCAGCACCAGCATGCCTTTGCCAAGCATCTGCTCCGGTGCAGTGGCGGCATTGTCAACCGCGTAGGCTACCGCGTCCGCGTCATAGCGAGCATAGGCGCGCACGGCGTCGGGTGTGACGAAGTCGACAACCAGCAGTGACACCGGGCCATCGGTCTGGGTTTGCACGATGAATTTGCCGTTGAATTTGAGTGCGGTGCCCAAAAGCACTGTCAGCACAACCATTTCGGCCAGCAATTGGGCCACCGGCTCGGGGTAGTCATGGCGCGCCAGCATGCGGTTGATGGCAGGGCCCATTTGCACAACGCGGCCACGCGCTTCCAACGCATCCACCTGAAACGGGATTACGATGTCTAAAGCACCCTCGGTCGGGACGCTGCCGGATTGGCTGTCTTGTGTCATAATCGTCTCCGCAGCGCGGTGCGCTGAATGTTTTGGCTTGATGGGTATGTGTGGTTTCTTGCCTGCTTTGCCAAGTCAGACCCCCGCAAGGCTGCCATGGGCGTGCGGGCCGGTTTCCCGTTTGTCGCGGCACGGTATGGCAGCGATCAACTGCCTTGCATGCACCATTCGATAATCGCCTTTTGGGCGTGCATACGGTTTTCTGCCTCGTCAAAAACAATTGATTGCGGCCCGTCGATTACCGCGTCGGTCACCTCCTCGCCGCGGTGCGCGGGCAGACAATGCATAAAGACAGCTCCCGGCGCTGCCTTTGCCATCAATGCCTCATTGACCTGATAGGGGCCAAACAGATTGGCCGCATTGGCATACCCTTCCTGGTGCATGGACACCCATGTGTCGGTAACAACGCCATGGGCGCCCGCCACCGCTTCCTGCGGGTCGTGGGTGATGGTGACATTCGCACCGGCCTTGCGGGCTGCATCGACATATTGCGCCATCGGCTCATGGCCCGGTGGCACGGCGGCGGCGACTTCAAAGCCAAATTTCGGCGCCGCTTCGATCAGAGAATGCAGCACATTGTTGCCGTCACCGGTCCAGGCGAATTTCTTGCCCTCACACGAACCCACATGTTCTTCAAACGCCATGATGTCGGCCATGATCTGGCAAGGGTGGGTGTCATTGGTCAGCCCGTTGATCACCGGCACAGTGGCCGCTGAGGCCAACTCATGCAGGCGGCTGTGCTCGGATGTGCGGATCATGATGATATCGACATAGCGCGACAACACCTTGGCAGTGTCGGCAATGGTTTCATCGCGGCCGAGCTGCATTTCCGCGCCGGTCAGCATAATGGTTTCGCCGCCCAGCTGACGCATGCCGACGTCAAACGAAACGCGGGTACGGGTTGACGGCTTTTCAAAAATCATCGCCAGCGCCTTACCGGCCAACGGCCTGTCTGCCGTGCCAGCCTTCTGGGCGGCCTTGCGGGTTTTGGCGGACTCAATGATCGCGCGCAGCTCGCTGGCTTCGATTTCGGCAATATCTAGAAAATGGCGGGCCATGATGGCTGTCCAATTCGGTTGTGGTAGCGTTTTTTAGTCGGTCAGCGCGCTGCCGACGGCATCAAGCTTGGCAAGCGCCTGGCTGATTTCGTCGTCGGTAATAATCAAGGGCGGCAACAGGCGCACGACATTGTCGCCTGCCGGCACGCTCAACATATGCTGCGCATACAGTGCTTTGACGATATCGGTATTGGCAATGCCATCGCGGCACTTCAAGCCCAGCATCAGCCCCAGGCCGCGCACCGCTTCAAACACCATCGGATATTGGTCAACCAGCGCACCCAGTGACTGACTCAAATGGCGTGCACGGGCCTGCACGGTCTCCAGAAACCCGTCTTCGAGCATGACGTCCAACACAGCATTGCCAACAGCCATGGCCAACGGGTTGCCGCCATAGGTGGTGCCGTGGACACCGGGCACCATGCCGCTTGCCGCTTCATGGGTGGCCAAACAAGCCCCCACAGGAAAGCCACCGCCCAGCGCCTTGGCGGTCGCCAAAAGGTCGGGCGTCATATTGGCCCATTCATGGGCAAACAATTTGCCGGTGCGGCCCATGCCGCATTGCACTTCATCGAAAATCAGCAGAATGCCATGCGCATTGCACATCTCACGCAGGCCCTTAAGGCACTGGACAGGCACCGGACGGATGCCGCCCTCGCCCTGCAATGGCTCGATCAGTATGGCAGCGGTGGTCTTGCCAATGGCTGCCTTCAACGCATCATGGTCACCAAACGGCACTTGCACAAAGCCCGGTGCTTTTGGCCCGAAGCCTTCCATATATTTGGCCTGGCCACCCGCCGCGATGGTCGCAAGGGTACGGCCATGGAAAGCGCCCTCAAACGTGATGATGTCGATCCGGTCCCCATCACCCTTGGCATAGTGGTAGCGCCGCGCCGTCTTGATGGCGCATTCCAGCGCTTCGGCGCCCGAATTGGCGAAAAACACCTTGTCAGCAAACGTCGCATCCACCAGCCGCTGCGCGAAACGCGTTTGCTCGGGAATTTCGTACAGGTTAGAGGTGTGCCACAGCTTTTCAGCCTGCGCTTTGAGCGCCTGCACCAGGTGCGGATGGGCATGGCCCAGCGCGTTGACTGCGATGCCAGCGCCAAAATCGAGATAGCGCTCGCCACCCGTATCGATCAACCAAGCGCCTTCGCCGCGATCAACGGCGATATTGGCCCGTGCATAGGTATTATAAAGCGGTGAAGCATCATTCATTTGTTTGCACCGGGCTATTGACCCTGTCCCCAAAAATAAAGACCGCCCAGGAAAGGGCGGTGAAGAGCGCTTTTTAGAAGCGCAAGGGCAAAACTGTCAAGAAATGCCTTTGAATTGTCATCTTCCACAGCCCATTTAGAGCGGTGAGTGCGGCGAATTTCGGCAAGTTGTTGAAAACCGCAAAAAGAGATTCGCCGATGGGCAACGACTCTTGTCAGGGAGTCAATGCTTGCAGTAATTTGATATTGATCGGTGGGACCGAAATAAATCCCTGAGTGTTGCGTATATCGTCAAGCCAACGGACAGAAATGTCGATTTTGGCTGCAGGGACGGATTCTGCCGAAGAAAAATGCGAGGAGATTGTTTTGAGCTGGACAGACGAGCGCGTAGACCAACTAAAAAAAATGTGGTCCGAAGGCCTTACCGCTAGCCAGATTGCCGCAAAGCTTGGTGGCGTCAGCCGCAATGCTGTCATCGGCAAGGTGCACCGGTTGAAGCTGGAGTCGCGTGCGCAATCACCCAAATCCACCAGTGGCCGCAAGCCCGCTGCGCCACGTGCCGCAGCCGCTGCGCCGCGCGTTGGTAGTGGTGCCGGCACCCGTACAACATCACGCGGCGGCAGCGGTGGCTCCAGTTCTTTGGGTGGCGGCGCGCCGCGCACCATGTCCACCGTCACGCAAACAGTTGGCGCAACCGTCATGAAGGCGGAAGTGGAAGGGCAGACTTTAGCGGAGCTCGACACCCGCCCGATTGAGGATGTCGTCGTGCCGATTGCGCGTAAGCTGAAACTTACGGAAATCAATGAGAAGACCTGTAAATTCCCTTATGGCGACCCGCTGACCGATGACTTCTACTTCTGCGGCCACGACATTCATGAGGAGACGCCCTATTGCAACTACCACGGCAAGGTCGTCTACCAGCAGCCGCATGAGCGCAAGCGCCGCGTTTAATGGCTTCTGAAACGACTAAAAAGGCCCGCTTTGTGCGGGTTTTTTTATGCGTTTTGCGCTTCCAACGCGTAGCCCGCGCCGCGCACTGTTCTGATGGGGTCGTTGAGACGTCCGATATTGAGGGATTTGCGCAAACGACCGATATGAACGTCGACCGTGCGGTCATCGACATAGATATCTTCGCCCCACACGGCATCCAGTAATTGGGTCCGCGAGAAAACGCGGCCGGGTGCCTGTAGCAGAAATTCCAGCAAGCGGAACTCGGTGGGGCCAAGCTTCAGTTCGCGGCCATTGCGGTAGACCCGATGTGCCTCCCGGTCCAACTCAATCTTGCCAACCGACAGGACGCTGGCCACGATTTCCGGTCTGGCCCGGCGCAAAAGCGCTTTGACGCGGGCCATCAGCTCCGGTGTCGAGAAAGGCTTGACCACATAATCATCCGCGCCCGTGGAAAGGCCTCGAATGCGTTCGCTTTCCTCGCCGCGTGCCGTCAGCATGATGATCGGCATAATTTGCATATTGACCTTTGAACGGATGCGACGGCACAACTCGATGCCGCTGACGCCGGGGAGCATCCAGTCCAAGATCAAAAGATCAGGCGCTTTTTCGACGATGGCCATTTCCGCCTCGTCCCCACGCAGCACGGTTTCAACCTGGTAGCCTTCGGCTTCAAGATTGTAGCGCAGCAAGACGCTGAGCGCCTCCTCATCTTCGACCACCATAATCTTGGGTACGACACTCATCGTGATGGCTTCCTTTTTGGTGTCGGCCTAGTCGGTCGTAACCTTATACGTTTTGTCTTGCTTGGGCCGGTCTTCTTCAAGCTTTTCACCGGTCACCATATAGTGGACCGCTTCTGCAATGTTGGTCGCATGGTCACCGATACGCTCGACGTTTTTGGCGCAGAACAGCAAATGCGTACAGGTGGTGATGTTGCGCGGGTCTTCCATCATGTAGGTGAGTAGCTCGCGGAACAGCGACGTATACATCGCATCAATCTCGTCATCGCGGTCGCGGATCATGTTGATCTTGTCGACGGAGCGGGTGCCGAAAGCATCCAGAACCTCTTTCAATTGAGCGCTGGCGAGTTCAGACAAATGCTCAATGCCACGCACCAATCTCAGGCCATGGCTGTGCTCGTTGACAGCGGAGGTGCGCTTGGCAATGTTTTTGGCCATATCGCCAATGCGCTCAAGATCGGCAGCGATACGCAACGCGGCAAACACCTCACGGAGATCTTGCGCGACTGGCTGGCGCTGGGCGATGATCAAGATGACTTTGTCATCAAGCTCCTGCTGGGCGGCATCAAGGTGCTTGTCGTCTTGAATGACTTTTTGGGCCAACTGCAAATCGGCCTCGATCAACGATCGCACGGACAGCTCGACCATGCTTTCGGCTTTGCCGCCCATCTCGGCAATTTTTTGTGACAGGAACTTCATGTCCTGGTCGAAGGCGGTCAGCGTATGTTGTGTACGGTTCATCATGGTGTGTTTCCTCACACGAAATCGTCAGTTGAAGCCTTGCGCAATGCCATCAACCATAACGTCCGGTGATGTATTCCTGTGTGCGCTGCTCGGTCGGGTTGGTGAATATCTTTTCGGTTTCGTCGATCTCGACGATCTTGCCCAGATGAAACATCGCGGTGCGCTGTGAAATCCGCGCTGCCTGTTGCATCGAGTGCGTGACGATAGCGATTGTGTAGTTTTGTGTCAGTTCTGTGATCAGCTCTTCCACAATCGCAGTCGCGATGGGATCCAAGGCAGAGCACGGCTCGTCCATCAAGATCACCTCGGGCGACACGGCAATGGCGCGCGCGATGCACAGCCGCTGCTGCTGGCCACCCGACAGGCCTGTGCCCGCGCCTTGCAGCCGGTCCTTGACTTCCTCCCAAAGGCCCGCGCCGCGCAGACTACTTTCGACGATCTCATCCATTTCGGTCTTGCTTGATGCGAGACCGTGGATCCGCGGGCCGTATGCGATATTTTCGTAGATCGACTTCGGGAAGGGATTGGGCTTCTGGAACACCATGCCGACACGGGCGCGCAGTTCCACCACATCGACAACCGGATCATAAATGTCTTCACCTTCCAGATGAATGTCACCGCTCACCCGGCAGATATCGATCGTGTCATTCATGCGGTTGAGACATCGCAGATAGGTGGATTTGCCGCAGCCGGACGGGCCGATCAGCGCTGTGACCTGGCGCTCGTAAAGGTCCAGATCGACATTGAAGATTGCCTGTTTGTCCCCGTAGAACACGTCCACGGACCGACCGGACATTTTTACTCTTGGTTGGTTCTTGCCCATTTTTTGTCCGCCTGCTTCGGCTGTTTTGTCTGTGTCTTGTTTCATCGGTCTGTTGCCCCTTTACCAACGGCGCTCAAAGCGGCGGCGCAGAATAATCGCCAGAAGGTTCATGATCAGCAGGAACACCATCAACACGATAATGCCGCCCCAGGCTTTTTCGTAGAACCCCACATCGGCACGTGCGGCCCATGTGTAAATTTGGGCAGGCATGGCCGAATTGGGATCGACAAAGCCGCCAAGAAAATCGGACGGATATCCGCGCGCCACAAAACCCACCATACCGATCAGCAACAGAGGTGCCGTCTCACCCAGCGCCTGCGCCAAACCAATGATCGTGCCGGTGAGAATGCCCGGTGCCGCCAGGGGCAGCACATGGTGGAAAACGGTTTGCATTTTCGACGCGCCGACGCCCAGCGCCGCATCGCGGATGGATGGCGGCACCGCACGCAGCGCGGCACGTGTTGCAATGATGATGGTTGGCAGCGTCATCAGGGTTAGCACCAGACCGCCAACGAGCGGAGCCGATTGCGGCAAATGCATAAATTGGATGAACACAGCCAATCCCAGAATGCCAAACACAATCGACGGCACCGCCGCAAGGTTGGAGATGTTGACCTCGATAATATCTGTGAAGCGGTTTTGCGGCGCAAATTCCTCGAGATAAATTGACGCGGCAACACCAATCGGCAGCGACAGGCCAAGCACGACCAGCATCATGAAGAATGAGCCGACAACTGAAGCACCGATACCTGCGCCGCCGGGATTGTCCACGCCTGAATCAACGCCTGTGATGAAGTTCCAGTTGAAGCCAGTGCTGATAATACCGGCCTCGGCCATGACATCAACAATGTCCAGATCCGTTGCCATCAAAAAACGGCTGTCTTCCATGTTCTCGCGAGTCAGGCGTCCTTTGAAATAGCCATCAACGCGCGATGATGCCGACAGATTGAACGATACTGCTTCGCCGATTTTATCAGGATTTTCCTGATAGAAGACGCGTATATCGCTGCCGACCTTTCCCAAAATACGCTCAATGGCGTCCTGATCGAAATCGACTTGAACGTTGCGCTCAGCCAACTCGGCCTGCAGCGCTTCATTGAAGATTCGGTTATAGGCGGCGGTTTTCAGAAGGCCCGATTCCGCCTCCTCCAGCATATCCGCTGTCATGGTCAAATCGACCGCAACCGATGTGGTGGTGAATGCGGGCAGGCCGGAACGGATGATGGAAGTGGCCAGCCAGACCAGAAAGAAAAGCCCGATAGCAATGGCAGCCAAGCCGTAGAAGCGGAACCGCTTTTCGGCGCGCTGGCGCTTCTTCATGCGCGCACTTGTCGTTTTGAGAGATCGGGTCTGCTTGGTTTGTGCAACGGTGTCCATGCTGATGTCAGTCATCACTCATACTGCTCCCGATACTTGCGCACGATGTACAGTGCGAGGACGTTCAGACAAAGGGTAATCACAAACAGGCTGATGCCGAGCGCAAAGGCCACCAGGGCTTCCGGTGAAGCAAAATCGGAGTCACCGGTCAGCTGTGATACAATTTTGGCGGTCACGGTGGTCATGGCCTCAAACGGGTTGAGACTAAGGCGTGCCGCCGCACCTGCACCCAGAACGACGATCATGGTTTCGCC
>JBAUIL010000095.1:0-10790 GCA_049682915.1 Ahrensia sp.
ATGGCACCGGCAGCGGACGCGATGGCGCAAGCGCTCAGCGACGTCACCATCAATGCGCCTTCTGTGCCCATTGTCGCCAATGTGTTGGTCGCACCCGTCACAGACACTGACCAGATTAAACAATGCCTGGTTGATCAAGTGACCGGGCAGGTGCGCTGGGCCGAAACGATCGACTGGTTTGGCGCAAACGGCGTCGATACCGTGCTGGAGATTGGCGCGGGTAAGGTGTTGACGGGCCTTGCGCGCCGCATCAACCGCGATCTCAACGGCGTTGCATTGGGCACACCCGACGATATAGAGACATTCCTCAACGCGCAGTCCTAAGCGCCCTAAAACCAAGTGAGAGAGACCGCTATGCTTGATTTAACCGGCCGCAAGGCACTGGTCACCGGTGCTTCCGGTGGCATTGGCGAGGCTGTTGCCCGCATGTTGCACGCCCAAGGCGCAACCGTTGGGCTGCATGGCACCCGCAAGGAAAAGCTGGACGCGCTGGCTGACGATTTGGGCGAGCGCACTTTCGTGTTCCCCGCCAACCTGTCCGACCGTGAGGCCGTGACCGCATTGGGCAAGCAAGCCGAAGCCGAGATGGAAGGCGTTGATATTCTGGTCAACAATGCTGGCATCACCAAGGATGGCTTGTTTGTGCGCATGTCGGATGCCGATTGGGACAGCGTGCTGGAAGTGAATTTGACCGCGACTTTCCGCCTGACGCGCGAACTGGCCCACCCCATGATGCGCCGCCGGTTTGGCCGCATCATCAACATTTCGTCCGTTGTCGGCACAACCGGCAACCCGGGCCAAGCCAATTACTGCGCATCAAAGGCGGGCATGGTAGGCTTTTCCAAGTCACTGGCACAGGAAATCGCCAGCCGGTCTGTCACCGTTAATTGCGTTGCACCGGGTTTTATTGAAAGCGCGATGACCGATAAGCTCAACGACAAGCAAAAAGACGCCATTTTGGGTGCGATTCCCGCCAAACGCATGGGCACGGGCGACGAAGTGTCGGCGGCCGTCGCGTTTTTGGCGTCCAATGAGGCATCCTACGTTACCGGACAGACCATCCACGTAAACGGCGGAATGGCGATGATCTAACGCCAATTGTGCACAATCGTAACACTTTGGCTTAAATCGATATAATTATGCGCGCGAAATTGCTTAACCGACTTGATTAGCGCCGCGTGTGCAGATATCAGCAACCAACTTAAAACCTACGAGTAAGGGATTTCACCATGAGCGACGTGGCAGATCGAGTAAAGAAAATCGTTGTCGAGCATCTCGGTGTTGACACAGACAAAGTTGTCGAAGGCGCAAGCTTCATCGACGATCTGGGTGCAGACAGCTTGGACACAGTTGAGCTGGTCATGGCGTTTGAAGAAGAATTCGGTGTTGAAATCCCCGATGACGCTGCCGAGACAATTTTGACAGTCGGCGACGCTGTCAAATTTATCGAAAGCTCAAAAGCTTAATTTTGGCTGTTTACGGCGTGGAGCGTTCCGTTTCACGCCGTAAGTGTATCTAGCGATAGGGATTGTGTCATGACATTGCGCCGTGTGGTTATCACTGGTTTGGGAATGGTGTCGCCTTTGGGTGCCACGGTGGACAGCACTTGGGCCCGCATTTTGAAGGGCGAGAGTGCCGCGGCAAAAGTGACCGATTTTGATGTCGATGATCTGCCTGCGCAAATTGCCTGCCGTCTCCCGTTTGGCGACGGTACCAATGGCACATTCAATGCCGACCTGTTCATGGAACCCAAAGAGCAGCGCAAGGTTGACCCTTTCATCACCTACGCGATTGCAGCAGCCGATGAAGCGCTCAACGATGCCAATTGGCACCCCTCAACGGATGCAGACCAAATCGCCACTGGCGTGCTTATCGGCTCCGGTATTGGTGGCATTGAGGGCATTGTTGAAGCGGGCTACACCCTGCGCGACCGTGGTCCGCGCCGCGTGTCACCGTTCTTTATTCCCGGTCGTTTGATCAATTTGGCCGGTGGTCAAGTCTCCATCCGTCACAAATTGCGTGGTCCTAACCACTCTGTCGTCACTGCATGCTCCACCGGTGCGCACGCCATCGGCGATGCCGGGCGTCTGATCGCCTTGGGTGACGCCGATGTGATGGTTGCAGGTGGCACGGAATCGCCTATCAGCCGCATTTCGCTGGCCGGTTTCGCCGCCTGCCGTGCTCTGTCCACAGAGCGCAATGATGACCCAACCGCCGCATCACGCCCCTATGATCGCGATCGCGATGGCTTCGTGATGGGTGAAGGCGCAGGCGTTGTTGTGCTGGAAGAGTACGAACACGCGGTCGCACGTGGCGCAAAGATTTACGCGGAAATCGTCGGTTATGGCCTATCCGGCGACGCCTATCATATCACCGCTCCGTCCGAGACCGGCGAGGGCGCCGAGCGCTGCATGAGAATGGCATTGAAGCGTGCCGGCATTGAGCCGTCCGATATCGACTATATCAACGCGCATGGTACCTCGACCATGGCTGATACAATCGAACTGGGCGCAGTTGAGCGCCTTCTGGGGGATGCCGCACCAAACGTGTCAATGTCGTCCACCAAGTCCTGCATTGGCCACCTGTTGGGTGCAGCTGGCGCGGTAGAAGCGATTTTCTGCACGCTTGCGATTCGCGACCAGATCGTGCCGCCGACCATCAATCTGGATAATCCAGACGTGGAAACCAAGATTGATCTGGTGCCGCACACGGCACGCAAGCGCGATGTCAACGTGGCGTTGTCAAATTCATTTGGCTTTGGCGGCACCAACGCTTCGCTGGTGTTGAAACGGATCTGATTTTTACAAAATCATGTCGCGAAGGCTTACAGGCCTTTGCATTTTGGGCCACATTGTTGACGAGATCGATTGGCACCGCTAGCGCCTTAAGGCAGTAAGTCCAACAAGAAGAGCAGGCATTAGGTTTTGACAACGCACAACACCTTTGGACGCACGCCAAACTCTGCCGGTAAGGGCGAAAATGTCGTGCCGATGCAACAGGCAAACGCTCAACCACAAGCAACAGAGTCGCAAGCCTCCGCCAAGCACAACACAAAAGAAAAGCGCAAAAAGCGTGCCCACCAGAGCCAACTGGTTATTTTTCTGAACTTCTGTTTGTCGATGGTTATATTCGCCTTGGTTGGCCTTGGCGCTTTGATTTATCTCGGCAAGCAACGCTTTGAAGCGCCCGGTCCCTTGGTTGCGGAAACCAACTATGTTGTGCGCTCTGGCGCGAGCTTGGCGCAAATTGCCGGGGCGTTGGAAACCCGTGGCGTCATCTCCAACGCGACAATTTTTGAGTTTGGCACCCGCGCATCAGGCAATACAACTGCGCTGAAGTCCGGTGAATACGCATTTGAAGCGGGTGCTTCCATGCGCGATGTGATGCAAACCATCGTTAGCGGCCGTTCTGTGCAGTTTGGCATTACAGTGGTTGAGGGCACTACCGTCTACACTGTGTTTCAGCGGATTGCCGCCAATGAAGCGTTTTCGGGTGAATTGCCGGCGCAATTGCCGCCCGAAGGCAGCCTTTTGGCCGATACCAAACTGTTTGATCGGGGCACTCCGCGCACCGAAGTGGTGGACCGCTTGATGGCCGCGCAAACGGCACTTGTTGAAGAGATTTGGGCAACGCGCCAGCCGGACCTGCCGCTGGCCGACGTCAATGAATTTGTCACCCTGGCGTCGATAGTGGAGAAAGAAACCGGTGTCGGGGCCGAGCGCGCACAGGTTGCATCGGTCTTCGTCAACCGTCTGCGCCGTGGGATGCGCCTGCAGTCGGACCCCACCATCATTTACGGAATTTTTGGCGGTGAGGGCAAACCATCGGACCGCCCGATCTATCGCTCCGATATCGATACGCCGACCGAGTATAATACCTACACAATCGATGCACTGCCGCCGGGCCCGATCGCAATTCCGGGCCGCGCGGCGCTGGAGGCGGTGGCCAATCCAGATGACACCGATTACCTGTTTTTTGTCGCTGATGGTACGGGCGGTCACGTGTTCGCGAGAACGCTCGATGAACACAATGCCAATGTGGCCAAATGGCGCCAGATTGAGCGCGAGCGTCAGCAAGAACAGGAAACCGCGCAGTGATCGTGTCGCCGGACCTGCAAAGCATGACCGGCTTCGCCAGCGCGACGTCAACCTATGAGGTAGAGCCCGGCGAAACGGTTTGCCTGCGCTGTGAAATCCGTTCGGTCAACGGCAAGGGCCTGGATGTGCGCGCGCGCTTTGCCGATGGCATGGAAACGGTTGAACGTGCCGTCAAAAAGATCGCGGCAGACGCGATGTCGCGTGGCAGTTTACAGGTTGCGCTGACGGTTGAGACCACCACCGGCAAGACAGGCGCTCGCATTGATGAGGCCTTGTTTTCATCATTTGCCCACCAAGCCAAAATGTTGGCCGCTCAAAACGGACTGCAAGCACCATCCGCTGACGCCATTTTGTCCATTCGCGGTGTCGTCACAAATGATGATGGCCAGTCCGGTGCACTGTTTGACGAAGCTGTTTTGGAGCAGGCGATGACACTGTGCCAAGATGCGGTCGAGGCATTGACAGACAACCGGCGCAGCGAGGGTGCCGTCATCGCAGCGCTGATAGCCAAACAGATTGATGAAATCGAACAACTGGTACACAGCTGTGCACATGATCCTGCCTTGGACAGCACGCACATACGGGCATTGCTTAGCACGCAGCTGAACCGCCTGCTTGATGCCGATGAAGGCAAGCAGCTCGATGCGGACCGGCTACATGTCGAGGCAGCATTGCTGGCGACAAAGTCAGACATCCGCGAAGAGCTTGATCGTTTGACAGCCCATATTGCCGCCGCCCGCACATTGCTTGCCGAGGGTGGTCCAATCGGACGAAAACTCGATTTTCTGTGCCAGGAATTCAACCGCGAAACCAACACGCTGTGCTCGAAATCGTCGACATCCAGCCTAACTGCAATCGGTCTGGCGATGAAAGCGGTGGTTGACCAGATGAAAGAGCAGGCGGCAAACCTGCAATAGGCTGAATTGGCGAAACTCTAAACCTAGCTTAAGATATTCAAATTAATATGATTCTTACGGCGGTTAGGTCGGTTTCAGAGGCTCACAATGGGCAATATTCAAAACATCGCTCGGCGCGGACTTATGTTTGTGCTGTCGTCACCATCGGGTGCGGGAAAATCAACAATCGCGCGCTCGCTGCTCGACTATAACGCCAAGCACTTCAAAGAAGAAAGCTTGTCGATGTCTGTCAGCGTGACCACACGCCCACGCCGTGGCAGCGAAATTGACGGTGAACACTACCATTTCATTTCAGAAGCTGAATTCATGCGCCGACGCGACAGCGAAGGCCTGCTAGAATGGGCCGAAGTGCACGGCAATTTCTACGGCACACCCCGTGAACCGGTGGAAAATGCCATGGCAGCCGGGCTGGATATGATGTTTGACATTGACTGGCAGGGCGCGCAGCAATTGGGCGAGAAAATGCGCTCTGACGTCGTATCCGTGTTCATTTTGCCGCCCACCATGCAGGAGTTGCAGGCGCGCTTGCACCGCCGCGCGGAGGACAGTGAAGAAGTTATCGCCCGGCGACTGGAAAACAGCCGTAACGAAATTTCACACTGGCGCGAATATGATTATGTCATCATCAATGACGATCTGGACCGGGCATTTGACGCAGTGAAGTCTATTTTACGGGCAGAGCGTTTGCGGCGTGCGCGCCGGTCCGGCCTGTTTGACTTTGTTGAGACACTGATCTCCGTCGAACCGTCAGATCTTTAACTCACAACGCGTTGGCGAGTGCGCAAAACTCATCAATGCTCAGCGTTTCCGCGCGCCGTGTCGGCTCAATGTCGGCGCGTGCCAACAGCGCCTCACCGCCCAAGGGCTTCAGATTTTGACGTAGCATTTTGCGCCGTTGTCCGAAGGCCAGCTTGGTGACGGTGCTCAGTTTTTTCATATCAACGGCAATCGGGTTTTTACGCGGTTGCAAATGCACAACGGCTGATGTGACCTTGGGCGGCGGCCAGAAGGCTTGAGGCGAAATCTCAAACGCAAGCTCACAATGGCAGCGCCACTGCGCCAACACGGCCAGTCGACCGTAATGGTTGCTGCCAGGCTTTGCTGTGATGCGCTGGGCGACTTCTTTTTGAAACATCAGCGTCAGCGACTCCCAAAATGGCGGCCACTGCGGCACGTCCAGCCAGTTGGTCAGCAACACCGTGCCAATATTGTAGGGCAGGTTGGCGACAATCGCGGCGCGCTCTCCAGCATTGAGATGCTGGCTGAAATCAAAGTTTAGTGCATCACCCTCGTGCACGCTCAAACGGCCATCATAATGCGCGCCAATGTCGGCGAGCGCAGGCAGGCAGCGCTGGTCCCGTTCCACAGCGACAACTCGCTTGGCACCTTCAAAAAGCAGCGCACGGGTTAGACCGCCGGGGCCGGGGCCAACTTCAAAAGCGACCATATCACGCAAATCACCTGCCGTGCGCGCCACACGCCCAGTCAGGTTGAGATCAAGCAGAAAGTTTTGCCCGAGTGCCTTTTTGGCGGCGATGTCATACGTGTCGATCACCGTGCGGAGCGTCGGTAGGCCATCGGCAGCCAGACGGTGCGTGTCGTCACTCATCGGGCATTGTCCGCCATGGTCTGCGCCATTTTAACAGCGGCGATGAAGCTGTCGGGCCGTGCTTTGCCGGTGCCCGCAATGTCAAAGGCTGTGCCGTGGTCCGGGCTGGTACGGATCATCGGTAAGCCAAGGGTGACGTTTGTACCTTCATCAAACGCCAGCGTTTTGGCCGGAATAAGCGCTTGATCGTGATACATGCACACTGCCACATCATAGGTGGCACGCGCCGCGGCATGAAACATGGTGTCTGACGGCAGTGGCCCGGCAATGCTCAACCCTTCGGCGCGCAACACGTCGAGCACCGGTGCAATGAGTTCGTCGTCCTCGGTGCCCATGGTGCCACTTTCACCGGCATGCGGGTTGAGGCCTGCGACCGCGATGCGTGGTGAAGCGATGCCAAAACGCTGCGTGAGGTCGGCGTTCACCACACGGATCGTGTCGGCGATGAGCGCGGGCGTCAGTGCGTCAAACACAGCGGAGAGCGGCAGGTGGATGGTAACCGGCACGGTGCGCAAGTCCGGCCCGGCAATCATCATCACAGGCATGCATGGCTTGCCGGTGTGTGCGCTTGCCAATGCACCGAGCATTTCCGTGTGGCCGGGAAACGAAAAGCCGCGCTCATACAGCACTGCTTTGGCAATTGGCGCGGTTACCAGCCCGCGCGCGCGACCGGTGAAACAGTCCTGTGTGCCCCGTTCAATCGCTTCGATTATGCCTGGCGCGTTGTCGCCATTGGGTGCGCCGGGCGTTTCACCCAAGTTGTTGTGAAGTGGTATAACCGGCAAGGCATCAGCAAAAAGCTGCCCAACATGATCATGAGTTGCGACAGCAACGGTGATGTCCAAGCCGAGCCTGGCAGCGCGTGCGCCCAGTTGGGCCGGATCGCCCAGCACGTAAAACGGAGCAAGTTCATGGCGCGCGCGTTGCGCGTAAGCCATCAGCAACACGTCCGGTCCAACACCGGAGGGGTCACCGCAAGAAATGGCGAGGGGAAGCGTATCGTTGGACACAGGCGGGGCGCTTATCGGCGTTGAATGCGGGCGCTTTCCTTTAACTGTTTGAAAAAGTCGTCACCCACATCGCCGCCGCTATCTTCCAACGCTTCGGTGGAAAACTGCAATTGCGCCACCCGGTCGTCAGAAACGCTACGCGCTCTGCAAACAATCAGAAACTCAACGCCGCGCTCTGTGTCCAGTACGCGTGTTTTTTGGCCTGCTTCCAAACCCTTTACGTCTTTCGCCCAGCGTTCCGGCAATTCCAGTTCCAGCACGCGGCCCAAATCGCGCACGGTTACATCGCGCACCTGCGTGGCCAGTTGCAGCGAGTCTTCGCACCCATTGATGCGTGAGCGCATATTGTTGGCCTCGGTGCGTCGCGCTGCCAGTTTGCTGCGCTGGTTTTCAGGCACGACAAAAATGACCTGTTGCAGCAGATACTCGGTTGAGGTCGGTTTTTGACCACCGCGTTCCAGCATTTTCGCCACAACGTCCTGCTCATTCATCAGGCCGCGCGATGTGTTGGAACGTGCACGGATGGTTTGGCCCCATCCGATTTGAAGACGGATGAATTCACGGAAATGCGCAGGCGTTACACCCGAGCGATTAAGAATATCGCTGAGTTGCTTGCTGGATAAATTATTGCTGCGCGCAAAGTTGCTGTAGGCGTCATCGACCATCGAATCTGGAATGCGAATGCCGGCGCGCTGGATGGCATTGCGCTTGATGGCCTCATCAATCAGCTCGTCGGTTGCTTTCGAATTCAGATTGCCGGACTGGCGCTGCAAGCGCAAAAACGCTGCGCGCCGATCAACATCGTAGGAAGTCACAACTTCATCATCGACAACAACGCGGATTTCGGTTGCATGCGCTGGTGAGGCTCCCAATGGCGTGCCAATAAATGCGGCGACGGTCATTGTTGTAAGGCCCAGAGTCACGGCCACAAATGCCTGTGTCAGTCGCATGGATTTACTCCCAATATTTATGCACGATCCCGCGCGAAGCTGTTTGTCTAAGACTATCATGAGATGGCATCGCGCCAAGGCGAAAAAACGGCAAAGCCTATGCAAGCAGGTTTATTCGTCGAATGCGTTTGAGCCGATATTGAAATCACCCAATGTGCGCAATGAAATCCGCATCATGAAGGCTTTATCGACAACATCTTGCTTGGTGCGGTCTTCGGAATAGGTCAACGAGAGCAAGAAGCATTCGCAATGATAGGTCAGGCCAACAAAGTCGCGCTCAACCTTGCTTGTTTCCAAATTGTAGGTGAGGCCACCAAAAACGGTCCAGTCCTCGGCAAATTTCAAACTTGCGGCGGAGCTGATTTCCTGGCGGTCGCCGGTAAAACCGTATTCGGGTTGCGCATCGATATAGGCGTAATTGAGCGACGTAGAGAAGATATCGTTGCGATAGCCAAGCTTCATGTCCGCACGGCGCAGACGGAAATCCTGCTCGTCAAAACGACCGCTTGCCAGTGCAGAAAGGCCCAGATCAGATGTGACACCGAAAGAGCCAACATAGTCTGACCGGTCGGTTTCAAGACCGCTGGCGCGACCTGCATTGACCATGTCGGCGGCTGCAAATGAATTCAGACCGCCCAGATGATAGGACTGTCCGAATGCCGCATTCAGGCCCCAGCCATTGTCGAATGCGCCCGTGTAGCGCAGGCCGACATTGGCGCGCGATCCGCCCTCCATCCGGTCGTAGCCGGAGAATTTGTCGCGCTGGAAAAGGGTGGTTGTGTCAAAGACGAAGCTTTGCGCATCTTCGTTGGGCAGGGAACCGGAGTTTCGTTCATCAGGGCGCACAAACACTTGCGCGATCGGCTCAAGCACATGGGTAGAGCTGGTCGTCGAGAACAAAATCGGCCAACGCGCTTCCATCCCGGCTGTCACCATGCCCCGGAAGGTTGAACTGTCGTCGGTCAACAGGGCACCGCTGGCCGAATAGGCGGTTTCAGTCTCAAGATCGAGCCATTGGCCATTGCCCTGCGCGTGCAGGATGGGGGTCAGCATCAAGCCGCCATTGGTCACGATGTTCCGCTTCCACTCCGCTTCAATCGTGCTTGAAAAGCTCTCACCTGCCAGCCCGCGCGTTGCCAAGCCGGAGCGGTCCAACTGGCTGGATTTCTCACGCGATAGCCCGCGCATATTGACATCGAAAGACAGCTCACCACCAGCAACCGGTTGATCCACAACGTAGTTATAGTCAACCGTGGGCAGCACCAGCGCTTCACGCTCATCGCTGTCAATCGCGGTGCTTGCTTCCTGAATATCGTATTTGATGACTTCTGCGTTGAAGTAGCTGCGCGTGCCCAACCCGGTCAGATAGATGTTGTTGCGCCGCGTTCCCTCGTTAAAGCCTTCAATGTCGTAGGTTGACGAGAAATTGTTGTCGGATTGGACCATGACATCCCAGCCGAATGACCAGCGCGGGTTGATGTCGAATTTGCCTTTCGAACCGGCCATCCCGCGCCAGTCTTCATTGGCGTCAGTGGTACCACGGTCAAAGGCGTCGGGCTCCAGCTGATTGATGCCCGCTGCTTTCAACGAATAGCTGCCATTGACCAGTTGATGGCGGAATTCGGCTTCGGCCAAAAAGCCTTGGCGGGTGTAACCGGTCGTGGTCAGTCGTATGTCTTTGTCGGGCGCGACAACGATGAAATAGGGCACAGAAACACTGGCACCCAATTCGCTGCTGAAGCCAATGGTGGGGATCAAAAAGCCGGTTTTACGCTTTACAGTCGGGTCCGCGGTCGTGAAGACGGGCAGGCGTGCTAGCGGAACACCGAAAAACTCAAACGTCGCATTTTCAAAGCGAACAGTTTTTTCCTGACCGTTCCAGATGATCTTCTTGGCTTTGATGTTCCAAAGAAGTGGCTTGTCTGGGTTCTCGCGGCATGGCTCACAGGCTGTGTAGGCGCCATTGTTGAAGGTGGTAATGTTGTTGTCGCGACGCTCGGCGCTTTCGGCAACAAAAGTCGTATCGTCGACGGTTTCGACCTTCAGCGCGTTGACAAAACCATCGCTGAAATCGTCCGTTACGTCGATCTCAGTGGCGAGAATGCGCGTGCCGTCACGTTCGATGATTTCCACATCACCGGCAGCGATAACCCGCCCGGTTGATTGGTCGTAAGTCACCTGCCGGGCGACGAGCTTAATGCCGTCAT
>JBAUIL010000096.1:0-2010 GCA_049682915.1 Ahrensia sp.
TCATGCTGGCGCGGCAGCTTCAGTGCCTCGCCCAGATGGGCGGTGTCTTCATCGCGGTCAAAGCCCGGCTCATTGGTGGCGATCTCAAACAACACGCCACCGGGCGTGCGGAAATAAATCGCCCAGAAGTAATCGCGGTCGATCACCGGTGTCACCTGATAGCCCGTGTCCATCAACGCTTTGCGCACATCCAGTTGCGCCGCGCGGTTTTCGACGGAGAACGCGATATGATGCACCGAGCCTGCACCAAGGCGTGCCGCTGCAATGTTGGGCATGTTCTCAAGTTCGATGACATCGGCGCCATTGCCCGCGCCTTTGACGGCAAAGCGCGTGACACCGTCGCCTTGATCGACTTTTTCATAGTTCATGAATGTCAGCAGCTCTGCCATCGCGCCATCGTCGGCCAGCCGCATCGACGCGCCAGAGAAGCCACGGATGGCGTGGTCTGCATCAATCGTGTTGCCTGTCCATGGCGCGCGGTTGTCACCGTCTTGCTCGACCAGTGCAAAACCGTCGCCATCCGGTCCTGCAAAATACAGCCGCGCTTCGCCAAATTCGTCGCGGCGTTTCAGCCCATCGACGCCATATTTGGACAGATGGTTTTGCCACCAACCCAGTGACCCTTTTGGAACGCTGAACATGGTTGTGCCGATCTCGCCGGTGCCGGGTCGGCCCTGGGCAATATTGGGAAACGGAAAATAGGTCATCACCGAGCCGGGCGTGCCTTGCTCATCGCCATAATAAAGATGATAGACATCCGGCGCGTCGAAGTTCACGGTTTTTTTGACGCGGCGCAGGCCAAGTGTTTGCGTAAAAAACTGGTTGTTGACGCGTGCATCCGCTGCCATGGAGGTCATGTGATGCAGCCCGTTGATTTGCGTTAGCATGGCAATAGCTCCAATTGTTTGTTGGGCCTAAAATAGGCGCACGCAACCATCTTTAATAGATCGAACAAAGCACACGCATTGTTCAATAATTGGGAACAATCATGAGATCGACCAGCGTTGATGTTGTCGTTTTGGGCGCGGGTGCCGCCGGTCTGATGTGTGCGATTGAAGCGGGCAAACGCGGACGGTCGGTTGCTGTCATCGATCACGCCAAAGCGCCTGGCGAGAAAATCCGTATTTCCGGTGGCGGGCGCTGCAACTTCACCAATATCCACTGCAGCCACAAAAATTTTCTGTCGCAAAACCCTCATTTCGCCCGCTCGGCCTTGGCGCGCTACACCCAGCACGACTTTATCAATTTGGTAAACCGACACGGCATTGCCTGGCATGAAAAGACGCTGGGGCAGTTGTTTTGCGACAATTCCACCAAAGACATCATTACCATGCTGACCGGTGAATTGGCCAAGGCTGGCGGCGCGCTGCATCTGCAAACAACGATTGATCGTGTCGCGCGCGACGGTGATCAGTTCATCGTCGAGACCAGCGGCGGCCCCTATACCGCGCAAAGCGTGGTGGTGGCGACGGGCGGCAAATCGATCCCCAAAATGGGCGCGACGTCTTTGGGCTATCAGCTTGCTGCGCAATTCGGTCTGCGTGTCACCGATGTGCGCCCGGCGCTCGTGCCGTTTACCTGGCCGTCCGACCAGATCGACGATTGGAAAGAGTTGTCAGGCGTGTCGCTCGACGCGCGGGTCAGCCATGGCAAGACCGTATTTGATGAGGCAATCCTGATGACCCATCGCGGCATGAGCGGGCCTGCGATGCTGCAAATTTCTTCCTACTGGCGCGACGGCGACACGGTGACTATCGATATGGCACCGGGTGATGATATCGCTGAGTGGCTGAAGCAGGCGCGCGCCGACATGCCGCGGGCGGCTCTGACCACGGCGCTTGCCAACCGTTTCCCCAAACGGCTGGCCCAACAATTGGCCCAGTCCCTGCCAACGTCCACAACCATGGCGGATATATCCAACGCGGACATCGCACAGGTGGCCGACCACATCCACCGCTTCACATTCCGTCCCGGCGGCACGGAAGGCTACCGCACAGCGGAGGTCACGCT
>JBAUIL010000097.1:0-3753 GCA_049682915.1 Ahrensia sp.
AGCCGCATCATCGCCGTCGATAGCAGCATGGGCACAGCAAGCTTTGCGGCAAAAGCGCCCAGACTGTCGCCGAGCGCTTTGGGCAGATAGCCGGTGCGCGCCGCGATGTAGCCCATGGCGATCAAGATAAAGACAGGTGTAACAGCAAACACAATATCGATCATGCGCTAGGCTTAGACCGCTGCGGCCTGCGATAAAAGGGGGTGCTTGCGATGCCGTTTATTCGGCCTGCGCAGATACCGAGCCAATGTTGCGTCAAACGGTCTTGAAGTCGCCAAACGAGGCGCGTATGTGACGAGGCATGAACCGTTTCACATTTGCATTTATCATCGCCGCGTCGGCCTTGACGGTCGGTTGTACTTCCACCCCACCAAGCAGTGTTGGCGGCGGCAGTGGCAGCGCTTTGCCTCGGGTGTCGACCTGGACTTGCACCGACAATAATTCGATCACGATTCGCAATGAGGGTGGCAGCGTGTTGGTGACCGATACCCGCGGCGTCGACACCGACCTGCCCGCCGATCCGCCCGGCCAACGCATCCGCTATGGCAAGGACGGCTTTGCATTGGTGCTGGATGGCCGCACAGCGAGCTGGTTTGTGTCCGGCAAACGCCCGGCTGATTGCCGTCGGTAAGGGCCCTTTGCTCTCCTGGCTGGTTTTGGAAACAATGGCCTGCCATCTAAACCAGAGTGACAATGTCGATTAATCGATTGAAATCTTGAGCGCCGTTTACGTTTCCGCAACCTCAAACTAATTGACAATGCAGCGCAGTAGCTTGGCCATTGGCCGGTGTGTTACTAAGCGTTGAAAATGGGGCTAAGAGGGTTTGGCCTTATTGAATTTTTGGACACAGCGAAGGGACACGCATTTGTCGTCGACTTCATCTTCATCGAACCGGCCTTTGTCGCCGCATCTTTCCATTTATAAACCTATTCCAACCATGGTCATGTCGATTGCGCACCGCATTACCGGCGTGGCGCTTTATGCGGGCACAATTCTGGTTGCATGGTGGCTGATCGCAGCCGCCAGCGGCCCGGCCTATTTCGACTTGGTGTCGGGGTTCTTTGGCTCTTGGTTCGGCATGCTGATCCTGTTTGGCTACACTTGGGCGCTGATGCACCACATGCTTGGCGGCATCCGTCATTTCATCTGGGACACCGGCCATCTGTTTGACAAGCACACTTCAACCAAGCTGGCTTACGCCACCATCATCGGTTCCATCGCGCTGACGATCCTGATCTGGATTGTCGGTCTGGCCATCACGTAAGGGAGCGCGATCATGTCATTGAAAACGCCGTTCAAACGGGTTCACGGTCTCGGCTCCGCCAAAGAAGGCACCGAGCATTTCTGGCGGCAGCGCCTGACAGCTGTAGCGAATTTGCCGCTGATGCTGGCCTTCGTGTTCATCGTTATTTCACTGGTTGGTGACAGCTATGCCGAGGCCAGTGCGACACTTGGCCATCCGTTGGTTGCCGTCATTTTACTATTGGTTGTGGGTTCAGGCCTCTATCATGCCAAGCTGGGCATGCAGGTGGTGATTGAAGACTACATCCACACCGAGGGCCTGAAATTTGCGCTGCTGATCGGAAATGTGTTTTTCACATTTTTCGTTGGCGCGATGGCCGTATTCGCGATTTTGAAAATGGGATTTGGAAGCTAAAAATATGAACGTCCACGATCCAGACATGGCAAAGCCGGGCACTGCAAGCACGAACGGCAAAGCCTATAAATTTGAAGACCACAAGTTCGATTGTATCGTTGTGGGTGCCGGTGGTGCCGGCCTGCGCGCGACGCTGGGCATGGCCGAGCAAGGCCTGCGCACGGCGTGTATCACCAAGGTGTTCCCGACCCGCTCGCACACCGTTGCGGCGCAGGGCGGCATTGCTGCCTCGCTCAACAATATGACGCCTGACAGCTGGCAGTGGCATATGTATGACACCGTCAAGGGTTCTGACTGGCTGGGTGATGTGGACGCGATGCAATATCTCGCCATGGAAGCGCCAAAAGCGGTTTATGAGCTGGAGCATTATGGCGTGCCGTTTTCGCGCACCGAAGATGGCCGTATCTATCAGCGCCCGTTTGGCGGCCACATGCAGAACTATGGCGAAGGCCCGCCCGTACAGCGCACTTGCGCAGCAGCGGACCGGACCGGCCACGCGATTTTGCACACCTTGTATGGTCAGGCGCTGCGCAATAATGCGCAGTTCTTCATCGAGTATTTCGCGCTTGATCTGATCATGGATGATGATGGGCGTTGCACTGGTGTTGTTGCATGGAACCTCGATGATGGCGTGATCCATCGCTTCTCTGCCAAAATGGTGGTGCTGGCGACCGGCGGCTATGGCCGTGCCTATTTCTCGGCAACGTCTGCGCACACCTGTACGGGTGACGGTGGCGGCATGGTGGCACGCGCTGGTTTGCCGCTTCAAGACATGGAATTTGTGCAATTCCACCCCACCGGCATTTACGGCGCAGGCTGTCTGATCACCGAGGGCGCACGCGGCGAAGGCGGCTATCTCGTCAACTCCGAAGGCGAGCGCTTCATGGAGCGCTATGCGCCGTCCGCCAAAGATCTGGCATCACGCGATGTGGTGTCGCGCTGCATGACCATGGAAATCCGCGAGGGGCGCGGCGTCGGCAAAGACAAAGACCATATCTTCCTGCACCTCGACCATCTGGACCCTGCGGTGCTCAATGAGCGTCTGCCGGGCATTTCGGAAAGCGCAAAGATTTTTGCGGGCGTTGACGTGACCAAAGAGCCGATCCCGGTTCTGCCGACGGTCCACTACAATATGGGCGGTATTCCGACCAATTATTGGGGCGAAGTGATCGGTGGCACCAGCGATGACGACATCGTGCCGGGCCTGATGGCTGTGGGCGAAGCGGGCTGTGCGTCTGTGCACGGTGCGAACCGCCTCGGCTCGAACTCGCTGATCGACCTGGTGGTGTTTGGCCGTGCGGCGGCCATCCGTGCCGGTGAGGTGATCGACCGTGACAGCGCTATTCCGGACATCAACGAAAAAGCCTGCGCCAAAATCATGGAGCGCTTTGACCGGTTGCGCCATGCCAATGGCTCGTCGCCAACCGCCGAACTGCGCCTGAACATGCAGAAAATCATGCAGGAAGATGCAGCCGTATTCCGCACGCAGGAAACGCTGGAGCAAGGCTGCCGCCGGATGGATGCCGCCTATCAGAGTTTGGCAGACGTCAAAGTGTCTGACCGCTCGATGATCTGGAACTCCGATCTGGTGGAAACGCTGGAGCTGGAAAACCTGATGGCGAACGCGATCACCACGGTTTATGGCGCTGAAGCGCGCAAGGAGAGCCGTGGGGCGCATGCGCGTGAAGACTACAAAGACGGGGCGTTTGCGGGCCGTGATGATGAGCAGTGGCGCAAGCATACGCTCGCTTGGGTGTCGGACACCGGTGCAGTGAAGCTCGACTATCGCGCGGTGCGCACCGAGTTGTTGCACGAAGGCATCGACCTTGCGAAAATCGCGCCCAAAGCGCGGGTGTATTGAGGAACAATCATGGCTGAACTGACACTTCCTAAAAATTCACGCCCGCAGGACGGCAAAACCTGGCCGCGGCCTGAGGGTGCGAACAATCTGCGCGAATACCGCATCTATCGCTGGAACCCCGATGAGGGTGGCAATCCGACGATTGATACGTACTACGTCAATATGGACGATTGCGGGCCGATGGTGCTCGACGGTCTGTTGTGGATCAAAAACAATGTTGATCCGACGCTGACG
>JBAUIL010000098.1:0-17353 GCA_049682915.1 Ahrensia sp.
TCGTCGATCTTGCCGGTGCCCAGCAGGGTCGCAGGGCGCGGTTTCTGAATTTTGATGATCATCTCTTCGACGATATCGAGATCAATCGCCAGCGCCAGACCGCAGGCCTCAGCCAACCTTTCCGCCGGTGTACGCGACGGAATTTCTGCGCCCGGCCCGTGTTGGGCAATCTCTGGCACCAAAACGAGGGCACGCATCATCACCGCTTTGTGGTCAACACCATCGGTGCGCTGAGAATGGCGCTCAAGTCGCTCTTCGAACGGGCTCTGGTCGCTCAATCGTCTTGGGCCGCTGCGGCTTCACTGTCAAACATCTGCACCGGCTGGCTTGGCATGATGGTTGAAATCGCGTGTTTATAGACAAGTTGCGCATGCCCATCACGCCGCAACAAGACGCAAAAATTGTCAAACGAGGTTACAACACCCGTCAACTTGACCCCATTGACCAGAAAAATAGTCAGAGAGATTTTTTGTTTGCGAACAGCATTGAGAAATTGATCTTGGAGATTTTGTGAGCGGTCGGCCATTGCTTCTTCTTTTCGTTGCACTGCAGCATAGAGAGAGAACACCCCATACTGTCAAGTGTTGATGCGCCTAGCCTAAGGACCCGACAGCATGTTGGATAGTCCCAAAATAGGATTAAACGGTTCGATTTCTATACAGTGGCGTACGCTCTGCATGGGTATGAAAGGCGGCGCGCAAGGCCGTCGCTGTTTCACCGGGCTTGCCATTGGCGATGGAGGCTTCGTCAAAGCGCACAACAGGCATCACCAAGGTGGTTGCGGCGGTGATGAACATTTCGCGTGCCTGCTTGGCTTCCTCAACGCTGAAGGCGCGCTCTTCAACCGTCAAACCCAGAGCAGCAGCAGCCTGCATGGTGACTGCGCGGGTAATCCCCTTCAAAATGCCGTGCTCAGCCGGGCGTGTCACCAGCTTGTCATCCTTGGTCACGATCCACGCATTGGTAGCGGCGCCTTCTTTTACCATGCCATCTGCATCGACAAAAATCGCTTCGGCAGCGCCCTGCTCTTTTGCGTGTTGGCGTGCAAGGCAATTGGGCAGCAAACCGACTGACTTGATGTCAACGCGGTCCCAGCGGTTTTCATCAACGGCAATCGCCTCGATGCCGTGCTCGGCTTTTTGCGCCGCAATAGCCGGATCAGTCGCCCGCGATGTCACGACAATCGATGCCGGTGTGCCTGCCGCCGGAAAAACATGGTCGCGCCGCGCAACACCGCGCGTGACCTGCAAATAAACGATGCCGTTTTTGACACGGTTTCGCCGTGCCGTTTCCGCCAGCACAACACTCAACGCGGCGCGGTCCATCGGCCAAGCTATCCGCAATTCGCGCAATGACCGGTCCAGCCTGTCCAAATGGCGGCGTTCATCAATGATGGCGCCGTCTTTGATCTCGCACACCTCATAGACGCCATCGGCGAATTGATAGCCGCGGTCTTCGACGTGAACACCCGCATCAAAATGGTCCACATAGGCACCATTCACATAGGCAATTCTTGACATCATGTGCTCCTAGAAAAACTCAAGACTAACGCGGAACATCTGCTCGACCCGCGCCACTGCATCACTGGCAACGAAAGTCACCACGCGGTCGCGCGCGCGGATAATCGTTTCGCCGTTCGGCTTGATAACCTCACCATCGCGGTAAATCGCGCCGATGCGCATCCCTTCCGGCAATTCCAAAACCCGCAGCGGCGTTCCCACCAACGGTGATGTCTCCAACGCCTCAGCCTCAATCACTTCGGCCATGCCCTTTTGCACCGAGTGCACCTGCCGGATGCGGCCGCGGCGCACATGCTGCAAGACTCGTGAAATGGTCACCGCGCGCGGATTGATATCCGCATCCAGATTGAGCGCCGGTGTCAACGCTTGATAGGAAGGATCGTTGATCAAGGTCAGCGTGCTCTCACACCCCAACTGCTTGGCCATCACGGAAGACAGCACATTGACCTGGTCATCATTGGTGACCGCAACCATCAACTCCGTGTCCTGAATATCGGCTTCCAGCAACAATTGCTGATCAAGCGCGCTACCGTTCATGACAATCGTTCTGTGCAATTTGTCGGCAATTGTTTCGGCCCGTGCACGGCTGCGCTCGATGATCTTGACTGAAGTGCGCGATACCCGCGATTCCAATTCCGAGGCGACAAACATGCCGATATTGCCACCCCCGACAATCAGGATGCGTCGCGCTTCTGTCTCTTCATGGCCAAACAACGCCAATGTTCGGCGCACCTGCTCCTTGGAGGAAACGACATAGACCAGATCATCGGTCAGCAACTGGTCAGAAGAGTGCGGAATAAACAGCCGATTATTGCGCCATACACCAACAACAGTGGCCTCCAGATCAGGAAACAACTCACTGAGTTGGTTCAGCGGCGTGTTGACCACCGGGCAATCCTCCCGGCATTCAATGGCCATCATCGTCACTTTTTCATCGGCAAACGATACCACATCGGTCGCGCCCGGCAGTGCGATGCGCTTCAGAATCACCCGGCCGACTTCCTGTTCCGGCGAAATGATGACATCAATCGGCAGGTTGTCGCGCGAAAACAAATCCTGAAAATGCGGCTGCAGATAGGACTGCGCGCGGATGCGGGCGATTTTGGTCGGCACATCAAACAGCGAATGCGCCACCTGGCAAGCGGTCATGTTCACTTCATCATACAGCGTTACCGCGATGATCATATCCGCTTCACGCGCACCAGCAGCCGCCAAAATATCGGGATGGCTGCCATGGCCAACAAAACCGCGCACATCCAACGTATCGCGCACCCGGTTGATCAGGTCGCCGGACGTATCAATAACCGATACATCATTTTCCTCAGCCGCCAGTCGCTCGGCAATACCATAACCGACCTGACCGGCTCCACAGATGATGACGCGCATCGGCGGCTAAACTCCAAGTGATTTCAATTTGCGGTGCAACGCAGAGCGCTCCATACCAATAAATTCAGCGGTGCGCGAAATATTTCCCCCAAAGCGGCCAATCTGGGCCAACAGATATTCACGTTCAAACCGCTCCCGCGCTTCACGCAAAGGTAACGACATGATGTGCGCGTCATTTTCAGTCGGCGCTTTTGGCATGTCATCATTAAGTTCAGCCGGCAGCATATCCGCGCTGATATGCACATCGTCCGGCTCATCACGCGTCAAAATCATCAACCGTTCGATGTTATTGCGCAATTGGCGGATGTTGCCCGGCCAACGGTGCGCCTGCAGCACCGCCATCGCATCATTGTTGATGATCTTGCTGCGTATGCCTGTCTGCTGGCTGATTTGCTTCATAAAAGTTTGCACCAGCACCGGAATGTCCTCACGCCGTGCTGCTAGGGGTGGCACTTCCAGCGGCACCACCGCAATCCGGTTCAACAAATCGCGGCGAAATTTGCCCTGCTCCGTCAACAGTTCAAGGTCGGCGGCGGTCGAGCAAATCGTGCGGACATTGACCTTAACGCGGCGCACGCCACCCACGCGCTCAAATTCCTGCTCGACCAAAACCCGCAAAATCTTGGCCTGTGTTTCCAGCGGCATATCGGCGATTTCATCAATATAGAGAATACCGCCATGGGCCTGTTCCAGTGCACCCACCTTGCGCTCTTCGCCATTGGCTTCGGTGCCAAACAATTCGGTTTCCATGCGGCTGGGCGTCATAGTGGCGGCATTGATCATCACAAACGGTCCGCCTGCCCGGCTGGAGGCGCTGTGAATGGCCCGTGCCACCAACTCCTTGCCGCAGCCGATCGGCCCCTGAATGAGCACCCGGCTGTTGGTCGGCGCAACACGCTCAATGGATTGCCGCAATGCGTTCATGGCGGGCGAATTACCGATGAGATCCATGGCATCGGGGTTGCGACGCTGCAACTCGCTAACTTGTTGCTTCAGCGCACTTGTTTCCAACGCGCGCTCCGCCAACAACATCAACCGGTCGGCCTTGAACGGCTTTTCAATGTAGTCATACGCCCCGCGTTTGATGGCTGAAACCGCCGTTTCAATGTTGCCATGGCCGGAGATCATCACAACCGGGAGCCCGGGATGCATCGCTTGGATTTGGTCCAACAATGCCAAACCATCTAGCCTGCTACCCTGCAACCATATGTCGAGGAAAATCATTCGCGGCACACGCTCGGCAATGGCGGCCAAGGCGCTGTCACTGTCATGGGCGGTGCGCGTCTCGTATCCTTCATCATCAAGAATACCGGCGACGATCTCGCGGATGTCTTCTTCGTCGTCGACAACCAGAATTTCAGCTTTCATTATTCGGCCTCCCTCTCATGGGTTGGTTCTTTTTGTTGCTTTGGCGCATTGTTGAAAACGGGTAGAACTAGCCGCACCATCGCGCCGCGCCCGGCGTCATAATCTTCGGGCGCATCATGGAGTTCGAGCGCACCGCCATGGTCTTCCATGATCTTGCGGACAATCGCCAAACCAAGCCCCGTGCCCTTTTCGCGCGTCGTCATATACGGCTCCAACAGCTTCTGGCGGTTCTGGTCCGGCAGGCCGATGCCATTATCAATGATGTCAATGAGCACATTTTTGCCATCCGGCGCGACAGCGCTTCTCACCCACACTTTGCCGGTATCACTGCGCGCAGCAGCGTCCGCCAAACGTGCTTCAATCGCTTCTGTCGCGTTCTTGATGATGTTGCCAACCGCCTGGCCAATCAAGCGCGGGTCAAAATGGCAACGCAAGGGCTGCTCGCCGAATTCGCGGATAAACGTGATTTCGCTGCGGCTGACCTCTACCAGAAAAGTGGCTTCATTCAGCGTTTCGCGCAGATCACCGGGCTGCATGTCGGGCTTCGGCATGCGCGCAAACGAGGAGAACTCATCCACCATCCGCCCGATATCATTGACCTGCCGGATAATCGTATCCGTGCATTGATCAAATACCGCGCGGTCATCATCGGCAATCACCTTGCCGTAGCGGCGGCGAATCCGCTCTGCAGACAGTTGAATGGGCGTGAGCGGGTTCTTGATCTCGTGCGCGATACGGCGCGCCACGTCAGCCCAAGCCGTGGAGCGCTGCGCTTCCACAAGATCAGTCACATCATCGATCGTAATAACATGGGTAATGTGGTTGCCGCCCGAATTGTCGACAGACTGGTTGCCGTCATCCAGCGCAATCTGGATGTTGAGCACCCGTTCGCGTGCTGTCCGGTCCGTAAATTTGATCTGCCGCCGTGCATCGCCCCGGCCAATTCTTTGGGTATCGTCAAAAAATTCGCTCAGTTGCGGCAGCAACCGCGACAGCGGTTCGCCGACCACAATGGCACTGGGGCGGTCCAAAACAGCCGACACCGAGGAATTCGCAATCGTCACGCATCCTTGATCGTCAACACCCAACACTCCCGCTGATACGCCCGTCAGCACAGCTTCAGAGAAGCGCCGGCGCTCGTCAATCTGGTCTTTGGCATCGAGAATCTCGTCCCGCTGGGTTTTCAACTGCCCCAGCATGCCGTTGAAAGTTTCGCTCAAATAGCCGATATCGCCATCGGATGCGCGCACTGGCACACGCACTTCCAGATTGCCACCCGCAACTTCGTCTGCCGCGCCAATCAGCAATCGGATGGGGCGCACAAGGCGATTGGCTACCGCAATCGCACTCCAGATCGCACCCAAGAGCAAAATCAGCGTCAAGCCGAAATAAAGCAGCGCGAACGCGATCTGAATATTGGAACGGTTTTGCTCCAGATTGTCATATTCATCGCGGTTCTGCTCCATCAGGCGCACCGCTTCCAGCGCGTCAGTGTCGATGGTGCGAACGGTGTAAAGAAAAGCGTCGTCAATTTCGCGCAGCTTGATCACCGCGCCAACCAGATTTGTAATACCCGGCGGAATGATGACGGGATCGCCATCCGCAGCCGTCGACAGCGCATCATCAGGCGGCAACGGCAGAGGCCGCGCCGTGCGCACATCCGCACTGAGCACAACGCCTCCATCAGGTCGCATGACAAACGCGCCAAGAAAGCCCCGGCCCCGGGCTTGCTGCGTCAAAAATTGCCGGAAGCCGGTGCGGTCGAGCGAAAATAGAACACGCTGCTGGTCCAGCGCGAGAGCCGTGTTGATGGTCGCGTCGCGCAGATTAATGGCATTCTCGTTGATATAGGCTTCCGTGACCTGCCGAGACGAATCGATAATTGAGCGCGTGCGCAACTCAAACCAACGGTCCAAACCCAGATCGAGCGTAATGGCTGCCACAATCGCCACAATCAGCGCTGGCGTTGCCGCAATGATCGAGAAAAAGGTGACGATGCGCACATGCAACCGGGAAGCGGCTTTGCGGGTGTTGCGCGCCCGCATGATACGACGCAATTCCAGCACGATCAGCGTCAACAACGCTACCACGACGATAGAATTGACGATGATTGCCGCATTGGTGACGCTGACTGTCGGCTGCAACGGCGTTAAACCGACCAATACAAAAAAGGTGGTCGCTGCCGAAACAAGGCCGAAAACAAGCACGGCTATGCCCAGCCACAAGCGGTTGCGTGCGCCACTACTTTGCGTCGTCAGTACCCGCTCATTAACAGAGCCGGTCGACTTTTGTTCAGACCATGCAACCATGTACCCGCCAAATCATCGGTAACCAGCACCGTGTGTGAAGCACATATGCAACATATTGTGGCGATTTTGCAACTATAGACCCGCCACCACCTATGCGCTGCCCTGCCCTGCGGCCTGGCGAATGGCATCGTGCAGTGCATCCGGCGGCTGCGCGCCCGACACGGCAAATTTCTGGTCCAGTATGAAAAACGGCACACCGCTAATGCCAGCTGCACCCACGCTGGCAAGCATGTTTTGCGTCTCCTCGGACGCTTCATCCGACATCAAGGCCGCATATGTTTCATCACGATCCATGCCCACCGATGCCGCAATATCGGCCAGATTATCGCGGTCGCCAATATTTACCCCGTCGATGAAAAACGCCCGGAAAAGCGCGTCCACCACCGCATTTTGTTTGGGTGGTGTTTGCGCCATCGAAATCGCTATGAGGCGGTGCGCGTCAAAAGTGTTCGGCGATACCTTGATGGCATCGAAATCAAAAGCGATTCCCTCCCCGTCACCGGCTGATTTGATTTGCCCGTAAATCTGATCAGCGCGCTCCGGCCCGCCAAATTTGTCTTCCAAATATTGACGCCGGTCCTTGCCTTGCGGTGGCAAGGTCGCATCGAGCTGAAACGGCAACCAGCGAATGGCAACGTCAACCTCGTCCTTGACCATCGCAAGCGCTTTTTCCAGCCGTTTCTTGCCAATATAGCACCACGGGCACATGACGTCCGAGACGATATCAATATGGACGACCGGCTTTTCGGGATTACTCATTAGACGACATCCAGACTGGCAATTGATAGCCGTAAAGCGGTGTGGGTGCATCCGGATAAGTGATATAGCTCCAATGGGCGACCCATTTTTCGCGCAAATGATACAGCGGTATGGCGTAGTGGCCAGAGATCAACAGCCGATCCAGCGCGCGCACGGCGGCGGCGAAATCGTCGCGGTCGCGCGCCTGCACCATGGCTTCAATCATCGCGTCGATACCAGGCGATGATGCGCCCGCAAAATTGAACGTGCCTTCCGGCTCAACCGACTGTGACCCCCAGCGCCACACCTGTTCAGCGCCCGGTGACAGTGACGCCGACAATGTGCCCGCTGTCATGTCGTAGTCCCATGTCTGACGGCGCTTCTGAAACTGCGCATCGTCAACGGTGCGAATGCTGACCTCGATGCCGACCGTTTGCGCAGCGCGTTGATAGGCCAGCGCCATGCGCTCCTCATCAGCGTTGGCGGTCATGATTTCAAACGCCAAAGGCTGGCCGTCTTTCATCATCACGCCGCCCTCAATGCCGTAACCCGCTTCGCTCAATTTGCCGACAGCGGCACGAAGCACCGCGCGGTCACGCCCGGAACCATCGGTCACAGTCGGCGCATAGGTGCCATCCATGACCGCTGGCAGCACATCATCGATGTAAGGTGCGAGCAGTTCTCTTTCCTTGTCGTTGGCCGGACGGCCCAGAGCGGACAATTCTTCAGAATTCTGCCAATAAGACCCTGTGCGACCATAGCGGCCGGAAAACAGGTTTGCATTGGCCCATTCAAAGTCAAAAAGCATTGCCAGCGCTTCACGCACCTTTGGGTCGGCAAATTTTTCGCGTCGTGTGTTGAAGAAAAAACCAAACATCGGCTCAGGCCGCGCGGAAACAAAGGTCGACTTCGTGATCCGCCCGTCCTCGACAGCGGGGAAATCATAGCCCGTTTCCCAACGCACAGGGTCGCCTTCGGGGAATACGTCAAACACGCCTTTCTTGAACGCTTCGAAACGCGCGGTGTTATCACGGAAATATTCCACCGTAATCGTGTCGTGATTATCAAAGCCGCGCTTGGACGGAATATCTTTGCCCCAATAATCGGGGTTGCGCTTGAACGAGATGCGGGTGCCAGGCTCAACCTTATCGACGATGTAAGGCCCACTGCCAATTGGGGCCTCCAGAGACGACTGATCAAATGTTTCGGTATCAATGGCATGTTTCGGCAGCACCGGCGTTAGCCCGATGATCAGCGGAAACTCGCGGTTTGATGTTTCATTGAAGGTGAACTTGACCTTGCGGTCGCCGGTCTTCTCGATCTTTTCAATACGCTTGGTACGAGAATCGTAAGGCGGCCTGCCTTTTTCGGTGAACAGCTCATAGGTAAAAATCACATCTTCCGGCGTCACCGGTACCCCGTCAGACCATCGAGCATTGGAATCCAGCGTAAACTCAATCCATGTGCGTTCGTCGTCCGTCTCCACTTTCTCCGCCAGCAGGCCATACATGGTGAACGGTTCATCGTTTGAGCGTTGCAGCAGCGATTCAAAGACGAGATTGCCATATTCCGGATCCAAGACGCCGCGCGCGGTTGTGCGCATGGATTTGATGACAAATGGGTTTAGGCTGTCAAAAGTGCCCACAACACCATAGGTGATGGAGCCGCCCTTGGGCGCATCCGGGTCGGCATACGGAAAATGCGTGTAGTCAGCCGGCAGCGCCGGTTGGCCATGCATGGCGATTCCATGCGACGGCTCTGCATGGGCAATACCGGATACGGCAATGGCAGCGGCGAGCGCAAAACCACTCAATGCTGTCGATAGTTGCTTCATAGCCAATCTCCCTCTCCACGATTCGAGCGCTTTTTGTCATGCCATAGTGTGATGATTGAGGCGGAATGTCATCCTTTTGTGGTGGAAACCCAAATCGCAGCAGTGTAAGAGCACTGGCACGCGTCGCGTGGCGCATTGTTGCCCCAATCGGGTGCGACAGCCGCGCACAAATGTTTTTTACGTGAAAGGTTTTCAATTCATGCGTTTTTCTTCGATCACTGTCGCGGCCGCTTTTGTTGGCGCAGTCGTCGCAGTCGGCACACCGGCACAGGCACAGCAAGCCACACCCGCCGGCTGGTTCAAGGCATGCACAAAACAGGCCGACAATGACGTGTGCAATGTGCAAAACATCCGCACCGCCGCCAACGGCCAGCTATTGACTGCAGTCAATCTCATTCAGATTACCGGCAAAACAACCCGCGCGATCTTTCAGGTCGCCGTCCCTACAGGTCGCATCATCCCAGCGGGCGTTGGCCTTCAAATTGATGGCGGCCAAACCCAAAAGATTGACTATTCAATCTGCCTGCCGGACCGGTGTATCGCTGAAGCGCCGTTGACGAGCGAGTTGGTTGCCGCGTTGAAGCGCGGTGGCGAGCTGACTCTGACCACGCTGAACTTCCAGCAACAGCCAAACCCGATCAAAATATCTCTCAATGGCTTCACATCCGCTTTCGATGGCGACCCATTGCAGCAATCCGAGTTGGAAACCCGTCAGGAGGAACTGCAAGCGGAAATCGAAAAACGCCGTCAGGAGTTCCAAGAACGCCTGAAAGCGGAACAGGAAAAAGCAAAAGAAGCCAACTAAGCGGCTTCCAAAACGTTTAAATAACGCGGGTCAATCGGCCCGCGTTTTTATTTGTACCATCACGCTTCAGCAGCAATTTTTGCCAGCTTCGTCATCAGCAGCGCCGCACCGGACAGACGCTTTTCGTCATTGGGCCAATCACGGGCAAACACCACGGATTGATCCGGCCTGATTTTGGCAAGGCTGCCCTGTTGCCCGATAAGCGCCACAAGCCCCGCCGGATTGGCAAAGTTCTGACCGCGAAACGCCACAACCGCGCCCTTCGGCCCCGCATCCAGCTTTTCAACATTGGACTTGCGGCACAGTGCCTTGATGTAGACGATCTTCAACAGATGATCGACTTCCGGCGGCAGCGGGCCGAAGCGGTCCGCCATTTCCGCGCCGAATGCGTTGATGTCTTCCACTTCAGTCAAGTCACCCAAACGCCGGTAAAGCGACAGGCGCAATTGCAGGTCCGAAACATAGGTCTCCGGTATCATCACCGGCGTACCGATATTGATCTGCGGAGACCATTGGCCAGTGCTCTCGGTCTCCTCACCTTTGATCTCGCTGACCGCTTCTTCCAGCATTTGCTGGTACAACTCAAAGCCAACTTCCTTGATGTGGCCGGATTGTTCTTCACCGAGCAAATTGCCCCCGCCACGAATGTCTAGGTCGTGGCTCGCCAATTGGAAACCCGCGCCCAGCGCATCGAGTGATTGCAATACCTTCAAGCGCCGCTCAGCGGGCTTGGTCAGCGTCTTGTTAGCAGGCAGCGTAAACAGCGCGTAGGCCCGCAGCTTCGACCGGCCCACCCGTCCGCGAATCTGGTAAAGCTGCGCCAGACCAAAAATATCAGCCCGGTGCACAATCATCGTGTTGGCGGTGGGAATATCGAGGCCCGACTCGATGATTGTGGTCGACAGCAACACGTCATATTGGCCCTCGTAAAAGGCGTTCATGATGTCTTCCAACTCGCCCGGTGCCATTTGCCCGTGCGCAATCGCCACCCGCAACTCCGGCACATGCTCATCCAGATGCGCTTTGACATCTGCCAGATCGCTGATGCGCGGGCACACATAGAAGCTTTGCCCACCCCGAAAACGTTCGCGCATCAGGGTTTCGCGGATGATCAACGCATCAAAAGGCGAAATGAATGTGCGCACCGCCAAGCGGTCCACCGGCGGCGTGGTAATCAACGATAATTCACGCACACCCGTCAGCGCCAACTGCAGCGTGCGCGGGATCGGCGTTGCCGACAGTGTCAGCACATGCACATCGCTTTTCAGCTCTTTCAGCCGCTCTTTGTGTTTCACGCCGAAATGCTGCTCTTCATCAACAATCAGCAGACCCAGATCCTTGGCTTTGACGCTTTGCCCCAGCAGCGCATGGGTGCCCACCACAATATCCACCGTGCCGTCGCTAAAGCCTTTCTTGGCTTCGGCCAGCGCCTTGGGCCCCGCCAGGCGCGACGCGTGCGCAATATTGATCGGCAAGCCGCGGAAACGCTCGGTAAACGACTTGAAGTGCTGGCGTGCCAACAATGTTGTCGGCACCACAACGGCAACCTGAACTCCGTTCATTGCCGCCACAAAGGCGGCACGCAGCGCAACCTCGGTTTTGCCAAAGCCAACATCGCCGCACACCAGCCGGTCCATCGGCTTACCGGCGGCCAGATCGTCAATCACGGCGTCAATCGCGCCCGCTTGATCTTCCGTTTCCTCATAGGGGAAACGCGCGCAAAATTCATCGTAAAGCCCTTCGGGCGTGGTCAGCACCGGCGCTTTACGCATCGCGCGCTCGGCAGCAATGCGGATCAGGCCCTCGGCCATATCCAGCAGGCGTTTTTTCAGCTTGGCCTTGCGCGCCTGCCAGGCACCGCCGCCAAGCTTGTCCAACTGGGCGTCGGTGGCATCGGAGCCATAGCGTGACAACAGTTCAATATTTTCGACCGGCAGGAAAAGCCGCCCGTCACCGGCATAGTGAATTTCAAGGCAATCATGGGGTGCGCCCATCGCCTCGATGGTTTTCAGCCCGATAAACCGGCCAATACCATGCTCGACATGCACGACCACGTCGCCATCATTGAGCGACGACACTTCCGCGATAAAGTCAGAGCCTTTTTTGCGCCGCCGCCGCCGCACCATCCGGTCACCGAGAATATCCTGCTCGGCGACGAACACCGTATCGGGCGCTTCAAACCCATGCTCCAGATTGAGCACAGTGCTGACGATCGCGCCGCGCTTCAGCGCTGCGGCATCGGCAAATGTCGCAACGGGTTTGATCGCTTCCAGACCGTGTTCACCCAGTATTTGCACCAGCCGCTGCAAAGAGCCGTCAGTCCAGGCGGTTAGCAGCACCAGCTTGCCGTCCTTGCGCAGCTTGGCGAGATATTTCGCGGCAACCTCAAACACATTGGCATTGTCATCGGCGCGCTCAGCCGCAAAGCTGCGCCCGGCTTTCGTCGCCAGATCAAACACCGCGATTTCGCCACCCTCGGGTCGCTCAAAAGCCGAAAGCTCGATCCGCAACCGGCCCTGCAGCCGCTCGTCAATTTCTGCGAGCGTCAGGTAAAGCGCGTCCGGCGTTAGCGGCTTATAGGGTATCGCATCCTTTGTGGCCTTGGCATCGGCTTGGCGGGTGCGCGATTCGTAATGATCTTCGATCGTCTTGCGCCGTTCGCCAATCGCATCGCGCGACAAATGTTCAAAGACGACCGGCGTGTCCGCCCCGACAGCATCCATCAGCGTGTGCATGGCCGGTTGAAACAGCGGCAGCCAGTGTTCCATGCCCGCAAAGCGCGATTTGGCGACAACTGCATTGTACAGCGCATCATCGCGCGACGGTGCGCCAAACAGCGAGATGTATTCTTTGCGGAACCGCGCCACCGCTTCATCGGTAAGCGCAATCTCGTTCATCGGCTGGAGCGCAAAGGATTTCAATTGACCCGTTGAGCGTTGATCGGCGGCATCAAAACCGCGAATGGTCTCCAGAGTATCGCCAAAAAAGTCCAGCCGCACCGGCTCAGTACTGCCCGGCGCATAGAGGTCCAGAATACCACCCCGCACTGCAAATTCGCCCATTTCACGCACCGTGGGCACCCGCTCAAAACCCGCCGTTGTCAGCTTGGCAATGAGCGATTCCATCGGCACGGTTTGACCCGGTTTGAGGCTGATTGCCTGTGCTGCGACGTTCGCCGGATCGACAACCCGCTGCACAATGGCGTTGGCGGTTGTCAAAATCAAAGCCGGTCGATTGTCAGTCGATAGCGCGGCAATCCGCACCAAGGCAGCCATACGGCGTGCGCTCACGTCGCTTGTCGGCGACACCCGGTCATAGGGCAAACAATCCCAGGCGGGAAAAACCACTTGCTCAATATCTGGCGCGGCAAACTGCAAAATCTGTTCGAGGTCCGCCAGCCGCGTTGCATCACGCGCGACATACAAAACCGGCCCCGCTTGCCCGCCTGAAGCCAACTGATCCAGCAACCCTGCCAGAAAAAACGCTTCAGCGCCGTCAGCAACGCCACCGATATGAACCCGCCCCACATCCCGGCTCAGCGGCGGGATGGGTAAAAAACTGTTCTGTATGCTCATTAGCGCGGCGCGATGTCGTTGAAGGCGCAAATGCGCTTGAAAATCGGCGTGTTGTGCTCAGCCGGCACAGGCGCTTCACCCATAAACCATTTGAACAGATCGCGGTCCAACACCTCCATCAGTGTTTCCAGCTCATCCAGCTCTGCATGGCTCAGCGTTTCAAAATGCGCATCGACAAAGCCACCCAGCACAATATCCATTTCTTTCATGCCCCGGTGCGCGGCACGAAAGCGCGCGCGGCGCCGGCGGCTGTCCAGTGAGATTGGTTCGGGAAATTTTTCAGTCGACATAGCGCTTTTACAGGTTCTGGCGGTTGGGCCTTTGCATATAGAGGCGCGATCTGTATTTGTCAGCCTTCATTGCACCAAGACAAAGGCAATTATTGCCCGATGCGCCCGTCCTTGCTTGATCCGCTGTTTGCGCCCGTCACCGTCATTGAGGGAATCGGTGAGAAAATGGGCGCGGCACTTGGCAATATTCTGCCGGTGCCCGACGGCATGTCGATGCCACGCGTCAGCGCACTGGCTTTCCATCTGCCTCATTCCATCATCGACCGCAGCCTACAGCCGGGCATTACCAACGCCCCCAATGGAACCATCGCAACGCTCAGCGTCCGCATTGACCGCCATCAACCCGCGCCGCGCGGCAATCACCGCGTGCCCTACCGTGTGTTCGGCCATGATGAGACCGGCGAGATCGCGTTTGTGTTTTTCAACGCCCGCGCGGCCTATCTTGATCGCGCCATGCCGGTGGGCGAACAGATGCTGGTATCCGGCCGGGTGGAGTGGTTTAACGGCCGGCCATCCATGGTGCACCCAGACCACATGGTGCTGGCCGACAAGGCCGATGAATTGCCCTTGGTCGAACCGGTCTATGGCCTCACGGCGGGCGTATCGCCCAAACTATTGCGCAAGGCCATCAATGCCGCGTTGGAGCGCGTGCCCGCCATGCCGGAATGGCAGGACGCGAGCCTGATGACGCGGGAAAAATTCCCGCCCTTCAACCAGGCGCTGACCATGCTGCACACGCCGCAAAGCGCCCTGGATCTCAGTTTGGACACGGTCGCCCGGCGCAGGCTGGCCTATGACGAACTGCTTGCGGGCCAATTGGCACTCGCCATGGTGCGCCAGCGCATGAAGCGCGATAAGGGCCGCGCGCTGACCGGCAACGGGCACCTGTCGGCGGCAGTGGAGCGCGCTTTCGGCTATGCGCTGACCGGCGCTCAACAACGCACCCTGTGTGAAATCCGCGCCGACATGGCAGCGCCAGACCGCATGCTGCGCCTGCTGCAAGGCGATGTCGGCTCCGGCAAAACAATTGTTGCCCTGTCAGCCATGGCCACCGCCGTAGAAGCCGGCACCCAGTGCGCGCTGATGGCCCCTACCGAAGTGCTGGCGCGCCAGCATTATGCAACAATCGCGCCCTTGGCCGAAGCGGCGGGCATGCGGTGCGCGCTGCTGACGGGCCGCGAGAAAGGCGCCGCCCGCCAACCTATTTTGGACCAATTGCGCGATGGCTCGCTCAACATCATCATCGGCACGCACGCTTTGTTTCAGGACACAGTCGAATTTCACGATCTGGGTTTGGCGGTGATTGACGAGCAGCACCGCTTTGGCGTGCATCAGCGGCTTCTGCTAAGCGGCAAAGGTGCTGCTACCGATATGCTGGTGATGACAGCGACCCCTATCCCGCGCACGCTGGTGCTCACAGCGTTTGGCGACATGGATGGCTCGCGGCTGGACGAAAAACCTGCTGGACGCCAGGAAATTCAAACCTCAGTGGTCTCATCGGACCGCATGGCAAGCGTGATCGAGCGCATCCGCGTCGCCGTCGCTCAAGGCAAGAAAGTCTACTGGGTCTGCCCCTTGGTCGAGGACAGCGAACAACTGCCGGTCACATCGGTCGAAACCCGCTTCGACACGTTGCGCAAAGCGCTCGACGTGCCCGTGGGCTTGGTGCATGGCCGGATGAAAGGGGCGCAAAAAGACGCCGCCATGGCTGCCTTCAAGAAGGGTGACACCCGTGTGCTTGTCGCCACCACGGTCATTGAAGTCGGCGTTGATGTGCCGGACGCCACAATCATGGTCATCGAGCACGCCGAGCGTTTTGGCCTTGCGCAATTGCACCAGTTGCGTGGTCGTGTTGGCCGGGGCGACGAACAATCCCATTGCCTGCTGCTGTATAAAGAGCCGCTTGGTGAGGTCGCTTCCGCCCGTTTGGCGGTCATGCGCCAAACCAATGATGGGTTTTTAATCGCCGAGGAAGACTTGAAGTTGCGTGGCGAAGGCGAGTTACTTGGCACCCGTCAATCGGGTGTGCCGGGCTTCCGGCTCGCGCGCATGGAAGCCCATGGCGATCTGCTGGAAATCGCCCGCAACGACACCAAGCTGATCATGCAGACCGACCCGGAGCTGCTCAGCGAACGCGGCAAGGCGCTGCGCGTGCTTCTCTATCTGTTCGAGCGCGATGCGGCCATCCGCCTGCTGAAAGCGGGATGATCAGCCGCGCTCTTTGATCTTGCGCAGCTTGTCGCGCAGCCGCGCACCCAAGCCCAATTTGTTTTCCTGCCGCGCACGCGCAAAAGCCAGGGCATCATCGGGCACATCCTGCGTGATCACCGCCCCCGACGACACAAATGCGCCTTTGCCAATCGTCACCGGTGCCACCAAAGACGAGTTCGAGCCGATGAAAGCGCCCGCCCCAATCGTGGTTTTGTGCTTGTTGAACCCGTCATAATTGCAGGTAATGGTGCCTGCCCCGATATTGGCTTTTTCGCCGATATAGGCGTCACCGATATAGGTCAGATGATTGACCTTGGCACCGTCAGCAACAACCGCCTTTTTGATTTCGCAGAAATTGCCCACTTTGGAACCGACACCGATTTGCGCACCGGGTCGCAGCCGCGCATAGGGGCCGATCTCGGCATTCTGCGCTACGTGAGATTGCTCCAGATGGCTGAAAGCGCGAATCTTTGCGCCCGGCTCAACCGTCACGCCGACGCCGAACACACAATGCGGCTCAACCAGCGCGTCCTGTCCCAGCACCGTGTCATAGCTCAGCCACACCGTATCGGGTGCGGGCATGGACACCCCAGCCAACATGTGAACAGCCCGCGCACGGCGCTGCCAAATCGCTTCGGCCTGCGCCAGTTCCAAGCGCGAATTGACGCCAAGCACATCCTCAAACGGCGCTTCCAACGCTTGAACAGTCAAGCCTTCAGCATTGGCGATTTCAACCGCATCGGTCAGGTAATATTCGCCCTTGGCGTTCTTGTTGTCGATCTTATCCAGTAAGCGGCCCAGCACCGCGCCATTGAACGCCATCAAGCCGCCATTGCAGAACGTGACTTTGCGCTCTTCATCCGTGGCTTCTTTTTCCTCACGAATGGCAACCAGCTTGCCATCGCGCTCCAGCAACCGGCCATAACCGGTCGGCTCGTCGGTGCGAAATCCGATTACCGCCACATCCACACCGGTCGCGAGCACATCGCGGGCCCGTTGCAACGTGTCGGCTTGAATGAGCGGCGTGTCGCCAAACATCACCAGCACATCATCATGGCCCGCATCAATCGCCGCGCGCGCCGCCTGCACCGCATGCGCAGTGCCAAGGCGTTCGGTCTGTTCATGATAGCTGGCATCAATCCCATGGCTTTGCATCACGCCGCGCACCTTGTCGGCTTCGCGCCCGATCACAATCGCCATTGATGTCGCGCCCGCGTCCGCGGCGGCTTTTGCCACATGCGCTGCCATCGGCAGGCCGGCGACCGGGTGCAGAACTTTTGGCAAGCTGGATTTCATCCGTGTGCCCTCACCCGCCGC
>JBAUIL010000099.1:0-6261 GCA_049682915.1 Ahrensia sp.
AGGCGATTATTGCGCCGACATCTGTGGGTATTGTTGCTGCCGCACAGGCTGTGACTGATGCGGGTAAAGTCGGTGAGATCAACGTCACAGGTCTCGGCCTGCCGTCTGAAATGGCCGGTCACGTCGCGTCCGGAGCGTCCAAGTCATTTGCGATCTGGAACCCGATTGACCTCGGTTACGCCGCGACAATGATTGCCTACAACCTGTCCACCGGCGCAGCGGAAGCCGCACCCGGCAAGTCGATCCCGATGGGTCGCATGGGCTCGGTTGAACTGGACGACAACAGCGAAGGCGCGATGGCCGATCCATTCGTCTACGACGCTTCAAACGTCAATGATTTTAAAGACATCTTTTAATCATTGATGCTCCCAGCATGCCGTCCCGAAACGGGGCGGCATCGCTCTTTTTACCGGTGAAGCCATGTTAACAAAAGCTGACCAAACACACAGCAATGATGCGGCTCTCCAGACAAGCGAGCCGCGCTTGAGCTTGCGTGGCATTTCAAAAGAATTTCCCGGTGTCAAAGCGCTCTCCGATGTGTCGCTTGATCTTTATCCCGGACAGGTTACCGCGTTGGTGGGCGAAAACGGTGCGGGCAAGTCGACCATCGTCAAAATCCTCACCGGTATTTATCAGCCCAGCGAGGGTACAATTTTCATCAAAGGCAAGCCAATCACCTTTGCCAACGCGCACGCGGCTTCGTCTGCTGGTGTCACAGCCATTCATCAGGAAACGGTGCTGTTTGATGACCTGACCGTGGCGGAGAATATCTTTATCGGTCATGCACCGCGCACCCGGTTTGGTCTGATCGACACGGCCACAATGAATACGGACGCAGCCGCTATCTTGAAACGTGCTGGCGCGGACATCAGCCCGACCGCGCGCCTGCGCGATCTTGGCATTGCCAACAAACATCTGGTCGCAATTTCGCGGGCGCTTTCCATTGATGCGCAGGTCGTCATCATGGACGAGCCGACTGCGGCGCTGTCTCATAAAGAAATTGCAGAGCTTTACGAACTGGTCGAACGGCTAAAGGCTGACGGCAAGGCCATTCTCTTCATCTCGCACAAATTCGACGAGATCTTCCGCATCGCAGACCGCTACACTGTGTTTCGCGATGGGCAGATGGCGGGCGAAGGCTTGATCAGCGACGTGACCGAGGGCGAGCTGGTTAAGATGATGGTTGGTCGCACGATCGACCAGATTTTCCCACACCGCGAACGCCAGCACGGCGAAACAGTGTTGACGGTGACAGGCTACAGTCATCCAACCGAGTTTGAAGATATCCGCTTCGACTTGAAGCAGGGAGAAATTCTAGGATTTTATGGCCTTGTCGGGGCGGGACGCAGTGAATTCATGCAAGCGTTGTTCGGCGTGACCAAACCAAGCAAAGGCGCCATCAAGATTGATGGTGAAATTGCCGTCATCCGCTCGCCTGCCGAGGCAATTGAAAAGGGCATTGTCTATGTGCCAGAGGATCGCGGCAAGCAGGGCGCTGTGCTGGGGCTGCCGATTTTTCAAAACGTAACCCTGCCGTCGCTGGGCGAGACCTCACGCAATGGATTCTTGCGCCTGGCAGAAGAGTTCGCATTGGCACGCGAATATACCGAACGCTTGGAGCTTCGCGCCGCGGCGCTGGATCAGGACATTGGCAATCTGTCAGGTGGCAATCAGCAAAAAGTCGTCATCGCAAAATGGCTCGCCACCAAGCCGCGCGTCATCATTTTGGACGAGCCGACAAAAGGTATCGACATCGGCTCCAAAGCCGCCGTCCATGAATTTATGGTTGAACTGGCAGCGCAGGGCCTTGCCGTGATCATGGTTTCGTCGGAGCTGCCCGAAATACTCGGCATGTCCGACCGGGTAATCGTGATGCGGGAAGGGCGGATTGCCGCTGAATTTGACCGCGAGGCGATGAGCGCGGAAGCCTTGGTGCGTGTTGCTGCAGGCATCGGGGAGCTAGCAGCATGATCGCTCGATTTGTAAAGTCACGCGAAGCCCTGCTGGTGGTCGCTATCTTTATCGTCATCGCGCTTGTTTCAACGCGGTTTCCCGCTTTTGCCGCGCCTGCCAATGCGGCCAATATTTTCAACGACACGTCCATCCTGATTATGCTGGCACTGGGCCAAATGGTCGTCATCGTGACGCGCTGCATCGACTTGTCGATGGCGTCGAACTTGGCGCTAACCGGCATGGTCGTCGCGATGCTGAACACGGTTGCGCCGGGCTTGCCGGTGCCCGTGTTGCTGATGGTCGCCTTGCTGCTGGGGATGGCATTGGGCGCTATCAACGGCGTACTGGTGTGGAAACTTGATATTCCCCCCATCGTCGTGACGCTGGGCACGCTGACTATCTTTCGGGGTATCATTTTCCTCATCTCCGATGGTGCCTGGATCAATGCCCATGAGATGAGCGCCAGCTTCAAGGCGTTTCCGCGCTATGAGATTATCGGTCTGCCGGTCCTGTCCTGGATGGCCATTCTGGCAATCATTTGCTTCGCAATCATCGTCAACAAGACACCGCTCGGGCGCGCGTTTTTCGCGGTTGGAGGCAACCCCCATGCTGCCGTCTACGCTGGCATCAATGTTGGCTACACCCGCTTCATGGCGTTCACAATTGCCGGCGGCATTTCCGGCCTGTGCGGCTATCTGTGGGTATCGCGCTATGCGGTTGCCTATGTCGATATCGCCGGCGGGTTTGAACTGGAGGTCGTCGCGGCCTGTGTCATCGGCGGCATTTCCATCATGGGTGGCATCGGCTCTGTCGCCGGCGCGGTGCTGGGTGCGCTGTTTTTGGGCATCTTGAAAAACGCGCTGCCGGTTATCGACATTTCACCGTTTTGGCAGCTGGCGATATCCGGGGCGGCCATCATCATCGCGGTCGCGGTCAATGCGCGCTCGGAACGCCGGGCGGGCCGGGTTATCCTCAAACAAGCGGAACAGGCATCATGAGCCAAGGCATCGCAAAGGGCGGCGCACGCACCATTCCTAACCGTTTGCATACAAGCCTCTATCGCGGTGTGCGCAGCTGGGAAACGCTGCTGCTGGCATTCGCTGTGGCTGTGTTCACCATCAATGCGCTATCGTCGCCCTATTTTCTCAACGCGTGGAACCTGTCGGACGCGACGTTCAACTTCACTGAAAAAGCCATGATTGCGTTCGCGATGGCGATGCTGATCATTGCCGGTGAAATTGATTTGTCCGTTGCCTCCATCATCGCGCTGGCGTCCACGGCGATGGGCTTTGTGATGCAGCTTGGCTTCAGCGCACCTTATCTTGTAGCAACCGGCATGGCTGTCGGGCTTTTATGCGGTGCGTTTAACGGCTTGCTGGTCACCCGCTATGGCTTGCCGTCCATCGTTGTCACAATTGGCACGATGAGCCTGTTTAGAGGCATCGCCTACATCGCGCTTGGCGATCAGGCTTATACGGGCTACCCGGCAGACTTTGCCTTCTTCGGCCAAGGCTATGTGTGGTGGGTGATTTCGTTTGAGTTTGCGCTGTTTATTGTGCTCGGCATTCTGTTCGGCATCCTGCTCCATAAAACGAACTTTGGCCGCGCAGTCTATGCAATCGGCAACAACCAGGTGGGGGCACAGTTTTCGGGCATTCGCACGGGACGTGTGAAATTTATTCTGTTTTTGTTGACCGGGCTCATGTCGGGCATCGCCGCCATTTGTCTGACGTCGAGACTTGGCTCCACCCGCCCCTCCATCGCGTTTGGCTGGGAGTTGGAAATCGTCACCATGGTCGTGCTGGGCGGGGTCAATATTCTGGGCGGTTCGGGCACCATCGTCGGCGTAGTGATCGCGGCCTTTGTGATGGGTATGGTTACGTTCGGCTTTGGTCTGCTGAACGTGCCCGGCATTGTGATGTCGATCTTCATCGGCTTGCTGTTGATCGGTGTCATCGCGCTGCCCAAGCTTTTTGGCATGATCAAGCGGGCGCGTTAAGCGAGGTAACACAATGGCTGAGATGGAAAAATTTGCCTTCAAGATGATGCTGAACCCCGGCATGGAAGCTGAATATCGCAAGCGCCACGACGAAATCTGGCCGGAGCTTGTCGATCTGCTGAAGCAGGCGGGCGTTTCTGATTATTCAATTCATCTGGATGAGCAGACTAATATCCTATTCGGTGTTTTGTGGCGGCGTAAGGACCACACCATGGCAGCACTGCCCCAAGAGCCGGTGATGCAAAAATGGTGGGGGCACATGGCCGATATCATGCAGACTGCGGACGACAATGAGCCGGTAGCGGTTGCGTTGAAAACTGTCTTTCATATGGCCTGATCCTTCATGTCCCCGCGTTTTGTCGCCGTCATTGATATCGGGAAGACCAACGCCAAAATGGCGGTGGTCAATTGCGACAGCTGGACAGAGATTGCGGTCAAATCCATTGCCAACACCGTTTTGCCCGGACCGCCTTATCCGCATTATGATGTTGAGACGATCTGGAATTTTATTATCCAAGCGCTCAGCGACTTTGCCAAGCAATACACCCTGAGTGCCATTTCCATTACAACCCACGGCGCAACAGGCGCGCTGCTGGATGCGCAGGGCGATTTGGCCATGCCGGTTTTGGACTATGAGTTCGACCTGCCAGAAGAGGCAGCGCAGGCCTATGAGGCGGTGCGGCCTCCTTTTTCAGAAACCGGAGCGCCACGACTGCCCGGCGGTCTTAATCTGGGCGCTCAATTTCACTGGCAGATGACATCGTTTCCAAAAGCGGCATCGCGCGTGGCAACGATGCTGATGTACCCTCAGTTCTGGGCCTATCGCTTGACAGGCATCGCCGCAAACGAGGTTACCTCATTGGGTTGTCACACCGACCTTTGGGCACCGTGGCGTGCCGAGTATTCATCGTTGGTCAAAGCAATGGGATGGTCTGAGCTGTTGGCGCCGACGCGCGCGTCAAATGACCTGTTGGGTCCAATTACCGGAGCAGTCGCTGCGGCGACCGGCCTGCCTGAAACAACACCGGTGATCTGCGGTATTCACGATTCCAATGCATCACTCTATCCGCACCTGCTTTCAGCGGACGGGCCTTTTAGTGTTGTGTCCACGGGCACTTGGATTATTTGCATGACTGTCGACGGACACCAAATGCAACCTGATCCGGATCGCGATACGCTGGTCAATGTCAATGCAATGGGTGATCCTGTACCGTCCGCCCGGTTTATGGGCGGTCGTGAATTTGATGTGCTCATGGCCGGTGGTCGGGCAGAATATAGTGATGCGGACATGCTCACCGTTCTCAACAAAGGCATAATGCACTTGCCGTCCGTTGAACGCGGCTCCGGGCCTTTTCCGTCCCACAGCGGTGAATGGATTTTTCGCGACGCTATGAATGCGGGCGAGCGCTATGTTGCTGTCTCATTCTATCTCGCATTGATGACCAAGACGTGTCTGGAACTTTGTGGCGCGCGTGGGACAATCGCTGTCGAGGGGCCGTTTGCGCGCAACCAACCTTATTTAATCATGTTGGCCGCGGCTACCGGCCTGACGGTTTCGACTTCACGTGCCAGCGCAACAGGCACCAGCATTGGCGCTGCGATGTTAACCGTCTCTCGGGAGCAGGCAAAGGCGTCGCTTCATCCGATTGCAGTGCTCTCGGATTCTGAAACAAATATGCGGCACGCGATGGCTCAATATGCCGCTGATTGGCTTTTCATGGCTGAAACCCAACAATTGACCGTAGCAGACAGTGATTCGTAATAGCGTCTTGGATGGCTTATCAGCCTGCCGGTTTGGGCTCATTGGGTGTGGCGCTGTTTGCTTTGGACCGCTTTTGCGATTGTTTTAAGTTGGTATGTGGCGTTGAAACCGGGCGATTCTCTTAAGCTCTTGTTAAGAATTGTCACCAAAATAGCTAAAATCGTGTCTTTTGTGCAGCACCTGCTGGCAATCAAAGCCAATCATCAGCCCCGGCACGCAGTTTGAGATTGTTTTGTGGGGGCGTTGAGGTAGGTATTTATCAGAAGGGAGCGCGAGTGCGCTGTCTGGTTGGTAATGTGCTTCAAAACAAGTTGCTCAAAACCGCATTAAACTTTGACTGGAGGTCATCATGACAATCAAGAGCCTTTTCCTCGGCTCCGCAGCAGCTTTGGTTGCTGTTTCAGGCGCACGTGCAGCAGACGCTGTCGTCATTCCTGAGCCAGAACTCGTAGAATACGTACGCGTTTGCGACACATACGGCACAGGTTTCTTCTACATTCCTGGCACAGAAACTTGCTTGGCAATTTCTGGTTACGTTCGTTACGAA
>JBAUIL010000100.1:0-6595 GCA_049682915.1 Ahrensia sp.
TTGTTGCCTGCCGCTCGGGACCGATAATGCCGGCATTGTTGACGATGATATCGAGCTTTTGCTCAAAATTGGCTGCGGCACGGCTGACCGCGCCTTCATCGGCGACGTCGAATTCCAACACGTCCAGGTCCCCACTGAGACCGCGCAATGCCGTCTGGTCGCTCTGAGGCCGCGCAGTGGCGACGACTGACCAACCCATTGCCAGCGCTTGCTTGGCCATTTCCAAGCCAATGCCTCGGTTGGCGCCTGTGATTAGAATCGTCGTCATATCGAGCTTTCGTTGGGTTTTAACAGGGAATAAATATCAATTGTCATCATTGAAGTGACACTTTCAGAACGCAAGCTACTTATAGCTATCTTACAAGTGATGTGACACGAATGGTGATAGAGACGCAACGCGCGCCTACGGCGTCTGGTAATTGGAGACTATATTTTATGAAAACGACTTTGATCCGCAAAACCGCTCTTGCTTTGGCACTTTCAACGGCAGCCACCCTGCCTGCCCATGCCGAATTTACAGCGCAGGAGGTTTTTGAGGCGGTTACCAGCGCGCTTGTGCAAAGCGGTTTGTCCGTGGATGCGGGCAGCGTCGAGCTTGACGGTGATGACACTGTGATCATAACCGACCTGAGCGTTGGTGACGGTTTGGACGCGGCAAAAATACCCACGGCGGAACTGCGCGATGTCACGGAACTGCAGGATGGCGTTTTTGAAATCGGCGAGGTTTTTGTGCCGGGTCAAACAATCCTGTCGCCCGATAAAATCGAAATCACCTATGGCAACATTTCCGTCAAGGAACTGAAAGTGGCAACCGCCGAGTCCGGCTACACCGAGCTCGACAATGGCTTTTACACCGCCGCCAGCGTTGATGGCGTTGCAATCAGCGAAGATGGCACGCAGGTCATTTCGTTTGATGCGGTCAATGTAACCGTTACCCCGTTTGAGACCAACCAGCCCATTTCCAGCTCGGTAACGGTTGATCGTATTGAATTTGATTCCGACACACTGTCTGATGCGCGCGCGCGCGAAACCATGAAAGCGCTGGGCTATGAGCAGCTGCGCGGCGACTTGGTGATGAACGCGGTCTGGAACCCGAAAAACGGCCAGTTGGCGCTGACTGATATGACACTGTCCGCAGAAGACGCCGCTGACCTGACGCTAATGCTGGATGTGCGCGGATACACCGCCGAGATCGTGCAAGCCATGCGCGACATCCAAGCCGACATGAAGCCCGACAATGAGCAGGCGTCTGGCATGGCCATGCTGGGCATGCTGCAACAGCTTGAGTTTCACTCCATGAGCCTGACGCTAAAAGACGAGTCGTTGACCGGGCGCGTACTTGATTTTGTCGCCGCGCAGCAAGGCATGAACCGCGAATCCGTCACCGCGATGGCGTTGGGCTTCCTGCCGCTGGGCTTGGCGCAGCTTCAATCGCCAGAATTTGCGGCTAACGCGCAGCAGGCTATCAGCACCTATTTGAACGATCCCGATACACTCACCGTTTCAGCAAAACCGGCTGATCCTGTGCCCTTTGCTCTGCTGATGGGGCCTGCACTGGGTGGCAATCCGCAAGCATTGCTGCAGATGCTGAATGTGACAATGTCGGCGAACTGATAAACACCACAATGCTAAAAAAGAAAACGGGGCCAATTGGCCCCGTTTTTGATTGCATCTCAAATCAGGCTTAGCTGCCTTTCGGCTCCTGTGGCATCAGCCGCAGGCCTAGGTCGCGCAACTGCGCTGACGTGACATCGCCTGGTGCGCCCATTAGCAGGTCTTGTGCTTGCTGGTTCATCGGGAACATCGAGACTTCCCGCAGGTTCTTGGCGCCTGCCAAGAGCATCACCACGCGGTCCACGCCAGCCGCCATGCCGCCATGGGGCGGCGCGCCATATTGGAAAGCGCGGTAAAGGCCGCCGAAGCGTTCTTCCACGGTCTTCTTGTCGAGGCCCGCCCCTTCAAACGCTTTGACCATCGTGTCCGGCAGGTGGTTACGAATGCCGCCGGAGGCGATTTCGTAGCCGTTGCACACCAGATCATACTGAAAGGCTTTGAGCGCCAGTTTCTTCTCGTCTGTATCAGCAGCGTCCAGCGCTTCCTTGCCGCCTTGCGGCATGGAAAACGGGTTGTGGGCAAATTCGACGGCTTTGTTTTCTTCGTCCCACTCATAAAACGGGAAGTCGACAATCCAGCATAATTCAAACCGGTTTTCGTCGATCAGACCACCCTCTTGTGCGGCTTTGGTGCGCGCGTCACCGGCAAAGGATGCGAATTTTTTAGGGTCACCGGCTGCGAAGAACACGGCGTCGCCAATATCCAGACCAAGTTGTAGGCGCATGGCCTCGGTGCGTTCGTTGCCGATGTTTTTGGCGATTGGTCCGGCAGCATCGAACTTACCTTCCAGCTCGCGCCAGAAAATATAGCCCATGCCGGGCTGGCCGTTTTGCTGCGCCCAGGCGTTCATGCGGTCGCAATGCTTTCGGCTGCCGGAGCCTTTGACGGGAATCGCCCAGACCTGGTTTTTCGGGTCCGCGTCCAGAATGCCAGCAAACACTTTGAAGCCTGAACCCCGGAAATGCTCGGAGACGTCTTGCATTTCAATCGGGTTGCGCAGGTCCGGCTTATCGGAACCATAGGTGCGGATCGCGTCATCATAGGCGATGCGGCGGAAGCTTTGTGTGACGGGTTTGCCCTCAGCAAAGTCTTCAAACACCGAGCGCATGACAGGCTCCATCGTGCCCAGAACATCGTCCTGCTCGACAAAACTCATTTCAAGGTCAAGCTGGTAGAACTCGCCCGGCAGGCGGTCGGCGCGTGGATCTTCATCGCGGAAGCACGGTGCGATTTGAAAATAACGGTCAAAGCCGCTCATCATGATCAGCTGCTTATATTGCTGCGGCGCTTGCGGCAGCGCGTAGAACTGGCCGTTGTGAATGCGGCTCGGCACCAGAAAGTCGCGCGCACCTTCCGGCGAAGACGCGGTCAAGATCGGCGTTGAAAACTCGGTGAAGCCCGCTGTTTCCATTTTCTTGCGCATAGCGGAGATTATGCGCGTGCGAAGCTTGATATTGTTGTGCAGCGTTTCGCGGCGCAAATCCAGAAAGCGGTATTTCAGGCGGATGTCTTCGGGGTAGTCCGGCTCATTGAACACCGGCAATGGCAATTCTGCGGCCGCCGACAGCACTTCCATGTCGCGTGCGAAAATCTCGATTTCGCCGGTTGCGAGTTCGGCATTGATGGTTTCAGCCGAACGCGCTTTTACTTCACCCTGAATGCAAATGACCCACTCGCCACGCACGGTTTCAGCGGTTTTGAAGCAAGGGCTATCCGGGTCGGCAACCACTTGGGTCATGCCGTAATCATCCCGCAAATCGATGAACAAGAGGCCGCCATGGTCGCGGACGCGATGAACCCAACCAGAAAGACGAACGGTTTCGCCTGCGTGGTCCTTGCGCAGAGCGCCACAGGTATGACTGCGGTAACGGTGCATGATAATAACCTTCTTATGTGATGCGCCAAAAATCGGCGCCGCAAGTGCTGTGCACGGCAAATCGCACAGCCGCTGCAATGTCAAGCACATGGCGCAAAACAGGCTCGATTTCCAGTCGTGTTGGTGCCATGGTCAGTTGTTTGAACAAATCAATGCCAAAACTCTGACTGCCAATTGCGGGCAGATGGAAATACAATGTCTCTTCGCCTGTTTATCCCGCTGTTCATTGCCGCTGCAATTTTGTTGGCCGGCAATGGCGTGCAAGGCACGGCGATTGCGGTTCGCGGGGCGCAAGAAGGCTTTTCTCCAACCTTGATCGGGTTGGTCGGTACCGCCTATTTCGTCGGGTTTTTGATTGCGTGCATTTTTATCACCCGCATCTTGCGTGCGGTTGGCCACATCCGCACTTTTGCCGCGCTTGCCGCGCTGGCTGCCTGTGGCACGCTGGGGCTGGTGATTATTGTGGACCCCCTCGCTTGGATCATCCTGCGCTTTGTGGTGGGGTTCTGTTTTGCGGGGCTGTTTACGACCATTGAAAGCTGGATCAATGCGGGCGTCAAAAACGAGACGCGCGGACGCATTTTATCGATTTACCGCATCATCGACATTGTCGCTGTGACATCGGGCCAGTTTCTGCTTCCCTTGTTTGGTGCGGATGGTTTCGTTCTGTTTGCCATCATCGCAATGATGATTACAATTTCATTGGTGCCAATTTCACTGGGCGATAAATCAAAACCGAAAGCGCCCGAAGCATTCAAATTTGACTTGGCCAGCATCTGGCTGGTCTCACCACTGGCCTGCATTGGTTGCATTGCTGTGGGGCTAACCAACTCCTCATTCAGGTTAGTCGGCCCGCTCTATGCAGAGGCGATTGGCTTGCCGATTAGTTCTATTGCCACCTTTATGAGTGCGGGCATTGTCGGCGGCGCAGTGTTGCAATATCCGCTCGGCGCATTGTCAGACACCTATGACCGGCGCACTGTGCTTTCCGCCACGAGCGCGGGCGCAGTGGCTGCCGGCGTGTTTCTGGTGCTGTTTGCGGGCACCTCGCCGCTGCTCAACTATATCGGCATTTTCGCGTTCGGCGCTTTCGCGCTGCCGCTTTACTCCTTGTCTGCGGCGCACGCCAACGATCATGCGCACAACGACAATTATGTCATGGTCGCTGCGGGCTTGATGTTCTTCTTCTCGGTGGGTGCCGCGATCGGCCCGTTGGTGTCATCCGCCGTCATCGACATTTATGGTCCGACGGCTTTGTTTACCTACACAAGCATCATCCACGGTGCGTTAATTGTGGTGGCCTTTGTGCGTATGCGCGCCCGTGCGCCGGTACCTGACAGTGAGCGCGGCACCTTCACCATGCTGCTGCGCACCTCGCCCATCATGGGGCGCATGGCCCGCAATACCGAAAACCCTTCGACAAGCGCAAAAAGCTCAACTAAGACCGGTGCCCATGATTAAGCCTATCACAACCACTGAAGCACTCGCCGCGGTTTGCGACCGCTTCGCTCAACACCCCTATGTCACTGTGGACACCGAGTTTGTGCGTGAAACGACGTTCTGGCCGGATCTTGCCCTGGTGCAAGTTGCATCCGACGAAGAAGCGGTTCTCATCGATCCGTTGGCAGACGGCATCGATCTGTCACCCCTGTTCGATTTGATGTTCAACGAAGGCGTGTTGAAGGTTTTTCATGCGGCGCGCCAAGACCTTGAAATATTCTTCAAACTGACCGGCAAGGTGCCCGGCCCGCTGTTTGACACGCAAGTGGCGGCCATGGTGTGCGGGTTTGGCGACTCGATTGCGTATGACCAATTAGTTCACCGCACCACCGGCGGCGCTATCGACAAAACATCGCGCTTCACCGACTGGAAGCGTCGCCCGCTTTCGGAACAGCAACTTGACTATGCGCTGGCAGACGTCACTCATCTGCGCGACGTTTACAAACTCCTTTCAGAACAGTTGGAAACGCAAAACCGCGCCCATTGGGTGAAAGAAGAAATGGCCGTGCTGGAGCGGGCCGAAACCTATGATTTGAAGCCGGAGGATGCCTGGCAGCGCCTCAAGCTGCGCGTTCGTAAGCCGATCGAGTTTCAGATCATGAAAAACCTCGCTCAATGGCGCGAGGAGCAGGCGCGCAGCCGCAACACACCGCGCAGCCGCATACTCAAAGATGATGCCATTTATGAAATCGCACAGCAGCAGCCGACCGATGAAAAAGCGCTGGGGCGCCTGCGCGCCCTGCCAAAGGGGATGGAACGATCCAGCATCGCGCCTCATTTGATTGCGGCGGTGGAGACCGCCCGTGCGATGGATCGCGACGACCTGCCCAAAGTGCCACGGCCACCGCAATCACCCGAGGGCACCGGTGCGGCGGTTGATATTTTACGTGTATTTCTAAAGCTTGTTGCCGACCGGGAGGGCGTTGCTTCCAAGGTTTTGGCCAACGCGGCTGATCTCGAACAGATTGCCATTGATGGTGCGGACGCCGATGTGCCTGCGATGAGTGGTTGGCGCTATGAAATGTTCGGACAGCAAGCCCTGCGCCTGATCGATGGCGAATTGGCGCTGCGCTTCGAAAACAAAAAACTCAATATTGTCGAGATTTGACCTGGCACCTGTTTTTTTCGGTCGCTGCAGCAGAAAAAACACCGACACATTCGAACAAAACACCCAGAAAACACGTTTTTTGGGCAACGCAGCGTTCACGCTTGGTGGACAGTGGCGTGATAATCCGCCGACCGTGATTCCAGGCTTCTGCAGTTAGTCCACTGATATTACTGCGTTTTTTCCGTCGAATTTCTTCGCCAAACCGATCACGATTCACAAAGCTGTCACCCGATCCTCGCAAACGCGTGATTTGAATGTCAGCGGGCGGCTTGCCATGTTGTGTTCATCGGACGACGCAAACAACAAACCAATCAAGCGCCGCTCGCAACAACAAAACGACCAAACTGAAACAAACCAAGTCTTGAAAGGACAACCAACATGAAAACTCTTTTGATCACACTCGCAACTGCTGCAACTCTGATGGCGGGCGCTGCACATGCCGCCTCAACATCAAACTCAGAAGGCGACGTTCGCGCATTTGATTCAAACCCACAGAC
>JBAUIL010000101.1:0-11153 GCA_049682915.1 Ahrensia sp.
GCGTTTCAGCGTAGCCGAGCGATGGCGGCTTTGCAGGGCGGGGTGCGCGTTGGCGTTGACGATGTTGCTTTGGTGTTGGAAGCAGGCGGACTGAAGGCTGTGGATGCCAATGGCACAGACCTGAGCAGCCATCAGGCCTATTGGTTTGCCTGGTCGCAGTTTTATCCCGATACGCTGCTTTGGACGCCTTGATTTAAAGAGCCGTCTTGGCTTGCCGGTTGCAATGATTGGCATATCTGGTCTGTATGTCGTTTATCTCTCAAACCATCAGCCGCTTGGCGACCATCGCGTTTTTTGCCGCGGGCAATGGTGTTGCAGCGGCCAGTGCAGGCCAATCCATGATTTTTGACGATTTTACCAACGATCCGCAAAACTGGTGGGACTATGTCGCCGACACGGTGATGGGCGGTGTCTCGGATGGGACAATTGATTTTAGCAACGATGGGGACAAGCATTTCGTGCGGCTGCGCGGCACGGTGAGCACCGACAATAATGGCGGTTTCATTCAGGTGCGTAGGCGGTTTGATGAGGCGATTGGCGATGGCGCGTCTACGGTTAGTTTGACGGTGCGCGGCAATGGTGAGCGGTATTATGTGTTCTTGCGGTCGCGCAAAGCAACGCGGCCATGGCACTCTTACCGCGCGTCTTTTATTGCAGATGCTGAATGGCAAGAGGTGCGGCTGACGATTGCTGAGTTTGAGCCATCCCGCGATGTGCTGCCTGCGCACATTCAACCCGCCGATATTATCGGTCTCGGGCTGGTCGCCTATGGTGCTGATTTTCAGGCTGATCTTTCGGTTGCTGACGTCAAGATCGACTAAATGTCCAGCCAGACCTGAATGGCGGCCACCGCGATTGTCGTGACGCCGCCAGTGTCTGGCTTGCCTTGGTCCAGTCCGCCATGCTCGACGGTGACGGTGATATCGCCATAGGGAAACACCTTGGCGACTTCGGCGGTGTCTACCGCTTCGGGCTTGGCAACGCCGATCGTGCATTTGACCACCATTTCAGCAGGGTCTTTATCGAGCGCGTGGGCCACCGTCAGGGAGTTGCGGTATAGCGCGTCTTTCACCGCGCGCACGGCGGCCTTGGTGTGGTCCTCACCCCGCAGATCGATGCCCATACCAAACTCAGTCGCAAATCGTTTCAATGCCATTATGCGCACTCCCGCTGTTTGCGTTGTTGTGTCGCTCTCACAGCGTGGACGCAAGCCCTATTGCAATTGGGCTTGCAGCATTTGCTCACGAAATTCACGGGGGCTCATGCCAGTCCGCTCGCGGAAAGCACGATTGAAGGGTGCCAGCGATGCGTAGCCCACATCGAATGCAAGTGTTGTGATTTGCGCACTGGCCATATCAGGTTTTGCCAGTTCTCGTTTCGCCATGTCGATGCGGTGATCGTTGATGAAACTTGCAAAGTTGCGGTAGCCTAACCCGTTATTGATGAGCTTGCGCAGCCGGTGTTCGGGGATGTTGATTTCGTTGGCGAGCGCGCCGATGGTCAGACCGCTGTTCAGGTAGGCACCGTGTTCCATCAGATCGCGCACACGGCCCAGTTCGATGCGGTCTACAGCGCTGAGACCATTGGTGGTCACGGCGGCTTTTTTGGTAACGGCTGGTGTTTGAATCAGGCTTTCACGCAGGCGGGACATTGACATCGCGAACAGTAACGTACCCACAAACATCGCGGCGCCGGTGAAAAGGCGCGCAAGCTCGTGCGAGCTTTCCAGTGCCTCGATAATGTCGATGCCGATGATGCCCACTGCGATAATGGGGATGACCCAGGCCATTGAACGACTGAAGTGACGGCGCGAAGCAACCAGATCATCGACCATGCAGCAGCGCACAACATGCACCATATGGGCCATCAAAATGGTGATGATGCCGACTTGAAGCCACCGGGTTGTGGCTGAATATTCTGGAAACAAGTAGCTGGACAACCGTAGTCCGATGATCGCTAGGACGGGAACAATGTCCGGCCATTGAAATTTATAATTGTCGTTGTGCAGTGCCCGAATGAACAACCAAAGCCATGCTGGTGCGGGCATGCCAAACAGCTCACATATGGTAATCCAACCACCGAGCGATTCGCGCAGGCTGGGTAGCGCCAAGACCGAGTAAACACTGGCGCCGATAAACACCATCATTCCATAGAAGGTCACTATCGTCATCGGGCGGTGTGATGCCAATTGGCAAATCAACAGTATTGCAATTGCGGCAGCGCCACCGCGCAAAAGGAGCTCTGCAATTTCGATAGCGGTCAAGGTTTTGGCTCCGCATAAGTTATACGTAAGGTTGTCGAAGCATAGAATTTAAAACGCCGGGATTAAAGCCGCCGCTCGATTTTGAAAATCGATCAAAGTTTTTCTGAAAACATATTTATTGAATCGTCGGGTCTGCGCGCCCGGCAGGCTTGGTAACCTGCCGGACAGCGATGTGTCTCAAATGCCATATTGGGGCAGGGCAGGTGCCTCTGGGAATTTTTTGCCTGTCAGGTTTCCTGCGGTATCACAAGATGATGAAAACAGGCCGGTGGGTTGGCACGTATCGATAGAACCTGTCACCTGTTGATCCAATTTTTCGGTTTGAACCTTTGGTGTTTGGGTTTGGTCTGCCAATGATGGTGTGGCGATGATGCTGGCGACGATTGCTGCGATCAATGTTGTTGTGCGTTTCACGGGTATTCTCCAGTTGGTGTCAAACGATGAACCGACCCAACCCGATAGCGGCTGCTCCTGCTGCTCATTTCTGAAATTCGAACAGATGTTTTCAGAATTGATCGTTCCTTTTTGGAATCGATTACTGAAGCCGCCTTTGTGTTGCAGTTTGGTTGCTCACGCATCGGTTGCAACGCCGTTTTAAGGCTTCTTAACCATCCACGGTGGAAGTCCGGCGAAACCACCAGCCATTAAAAATTGCGTTATCTTTTGCTGCGCATTCTTGCGCCAATTGGACAAGTAAAGGAACTGGGCGTGCTTCAGACAATTGATCAAAGTGGTGTTTCACCGGCAAAAATTTTGCGCGATGCACCGGAGGGCGGTTACCGCCTGATTACACGCAGCGACATGGACGGATTGGTGTGCGCGGTATTGCTCAAAGAGCTCGGCTTGGTCTCGCAGATTGATTTCGTCCATCCCAAAGACATGCAGGATGGCATCATTGAGGCCGGCGTCGATGCCATCTCGACCAACCTTCCTTATGTGGAAGGCATCAAGGTTGCTTTCGACCATCATGCCAGTGAAGCCAAACGGGTCGGCGGCATGGCCGCCAACCACGTCATCGACGTGAACGCTCCTTCAGCGGCGCGTGTGGTTTACGACTATTTTGGTGGCGCGGAACGTTTTCCCGATGTGCCGCTTGATATGATGGAAGCCGTCGATAAGGCCGATGCGGCGCAGTTTACGCGCCAGGATGTGTTGGACCCGCAAGGCTGGGAATTGCTATCGTTTCTGATGGATGCCCGCACCGGGCTGGGCCGCTTCCGTGATTTCCGAATCTCCAACTATCAGTTGATGATGGAGTGCATCGAATTCTGCCGTCATGCACCCAATATTGATGCGTTGCTGGAGCTGCCGGACGTCAAGGAGCGGGTTGATCTGTTCCGCGAGCACAAGACAAAATTTGAAGATCAAATCAAGCGCTGCACAACCGTGCATGGCAAGTTGGCTGTATTGGACCTTCGCAATGAAGAAACGATCTATGCCGGTAACCGCTTTGTCATTTACGCGCTGTTTCCTGAGACCAATATTTCCTGCCATGTGATGTGGGGCAAAGGAAAGCAGAACACTGTTTTTGCCTTCGGCAAGTCGATCTTTGATCGCACAAATCCGATCCATGTCGGCGAACTGATGCTGCAACATGGCGGCGGCGGCCACGCGGCGGCCGGTACCTGTCAGGTGGATACTGACAAGGCGGAAGAAGCGCTTGCGGGTTTGATCAAGACGGTCGTCAACGGTTCCTGATAAAGGGAAAGCCGACGACGCTCAAAAAGAACAAAACGGCGGTCCATCGGAGCGCCGTTTTTGGTTTTGGGTGATGCGTTACAATTTGAAAACCAAGTAGCGCCGTTGCGCAAAGCGATGCTTGCGCCGTCGGGAACATAAAGCTAGCCTCTGTCTATGCGTAATTTGGAAACACATCGTAGTCTGCATGAAGACTTGTTGGTGCTGTGCGCCCGCATTGGTTATTCACCACCCTTGAGCGGTTGAAAATATCGTGCCTGGGGCTCTCTCGGGCTTCATTTTTTCTAGTGCCAAAGGACATCATTCATGACCTATCAAAACTATTCAATGGAACAGCTGCGCAAAAAAGATGCCGCGCACCATCTGCACCCGTTTACCGACCACAAAGACCTACGCAATGCAGGTAGCCGCATTATCACGCGGGCTGACGGGCCGTTTGTGTATGACGGTGAGGGCAATGAAATTCTCGACGGCATGGCCGGGCTTTGGTGCGTCAATATCGGCTATGGTCGCAATGAATTGGCGGATGTGGCTGCCGAGCAGATGCGCGAACTGCCCTATTACAATTCGTTTTTCCGTTGCACCACGCCAACGCCGGTGCTGCTGGCTGAGAAGCTGGCGTCGATTGCTCCACCCCATATCAATCAGGTTTTCTTCGGTTCCTCGGGCTCTGAGGCTAATGATACCGCGCTGCGCTTGGTTCGTCATTATTGGGTATTGGAGGGCAAGCCATCCAAAAACATCATCATTTCGCGTGACTGGGCCTATCATGGCTCGACAGTGGCAGCGACCTCGCTGGGCGGCATGAGCGCTATGCACAGCCAGCTCAATGGTGCGGTGCCCAATATCAAGCACGTCATGTGCCCCTACGCGTTTGAACTGGCGCATGAAGGCGAGAGCGATTTTGATTTCGGTTTGCGCGCTGCAAAAGCGGTCGAAGATGCAATTATTGAAGCCGGGCCGGAAAATGTCGCCGCGTTCATTGGTGAGCCGATACAAGGGGCGGGCGGTGTTAAAATTCCACCGGCAAGCTATTGGCCGGAAATCCAACGGATCTGCCGCAAATATGATGTGTTGTTGATGCTCGATGAAGTGATCACCGGCTATGGGCGGACGGGGCAATGGTTTGCCGCGCAGACAATGGGCATCGAGCCGGATACCATTACGACGGCCAAGGGCCTGACGTCCGGCTATCAGCCGCTGTCTGCATTGCTGGTTTCTGACCGGGTTGCCAATGTGCTGACCGAAAAGGGCCGTGAATTCTATCATGGCTATACCTATAGCGGCCATCCGGTGGCCTGTGCGGTTGCGTTGAAAAACCTCGAAATCATCGAGAATGAAGGCATGATCGAGCGGGTGCGCGATGATACCGGGCCATATTTGGGTGAGGCGTTGAAGGCTGCTTTGGCCGACCATCCGCTGGTTGGCGAGGTGCGTACGTTCGGCTTGTTGGCCGCCATTGAGATCGTTGCCGATAAAACCACCAAGGCGCGGTTTGAGCCTGCGGGCAGTGCGTCAGCCGTGGTGCGTGATCATGCGATTGCGTCAGGCATCATGATGCGCGCCGTGATGGACACGATGATTTTGTCACCGCCTTTAATCTGGACACGTGACACAATCGATATGGCGGTTGAGCGTGTTCGTTTGGCTTTGGATAAAGCAGCTAAAGACCTGCTCTGATGAGGACTGTTGCGCTGCACAGAAATAAAGCGTAGCTTTATTGTGCAGCGCAGCATGCTGCCCTTGATGGAGCACTGCTTTGACCCCGCTATATTTTGATCCAACTGACTATCTGCCGAAGTCCCACGGCATGGATGTTCTTGCGCTTTCGCCGATCGTGATGGCGATGCGTGCCCCACAGATGATGTTTGAGATGGCTTGGCCGTTCTACGGCTCGCGTAAAGATGAGGGCGAAAAGGCTATTTTCGAAAAGGCGGCGGCTATTTTCGAGAGTTATGGCGCTGTTCAGGCAGAGATGATGCAGGCTTATCTGATGATGAGCATTGGTGCTTGGGGTGGGCAAGTGCCGGATCCAAAGGCATTCGCGCAGGCATGGCAGGACATTGCTGATGCGGGCCTCAAACCATCGGCAACGCGTGTACGCGCTAATTTCCGGCGTTTGGCCCGTGCGGCTGGCGCTGAGATGCCAAGCTAGGTCCTGACACTAAGGCAATATTATGATGCTTGGCGGGCTTCCAGCAATGCTCGCAACCGCCGCTGTTCTGCCGCATCGAACTCTTTTTGCGCACGGTCATGTTCGGCGGCATTGCGTTCAACGACCCGCTTGGCCAGGCGATCGAGCTTATCGCAATTGGGTTGCGGTGGCAGCGCTTCGATCTCGCGGCCCAACTGTTGCGCAAAACGCTCAGCGATGCGCACATGCACCTGTTCATGGTCTCGCGCATAACGCGAAAGGTTGCCCCACGCACGTTTCAAATCACGATCAGTGGATTGCGCCTTATCGGCCCAGCGCGGTAGGGTGATCGCTGCGTTGACGCGGAACTTTGCCGCCGCGAACCGGCAGCTATCGGGACTGACGTCCTGCAATACGGACAGGGGTTCAAAGCTGATTGCGGCAACGGCGAGCGCATGGCCGTTCAAGGGGCCCTTGCGCCGGATGTCCCGGTCGATCTGTTCGGCTGTGGTGCCGGTGACGGAATAATAGCTGGTGCTGACTTGTGAGGCCGTGCTGACGCAGGCGCTTAGCGCGAGGGCAACAAGCGGTAATGCGGCAGATCTCAACTTCATGACAGCGCTCCGTTCAGCAGGTCTCCCAGTGTTGCCACACAATGTGACAGACGCAAGGTTGAAACCTTCACATTGTTACACTTCTACGTGTCAGCTGATGTAGCGGTTTGCACGCTCCGAACATTGATCGGAGAAGCTGGGGCCGCCGCGCGTTGAAGTTATCAAAAAAATGCGAAATTCATGTTTGCTTAATCGCTTAATAACCTCGTGGTAACGATCACGCGGTAACAGTAGGTGCAGAGGCCGACACGAGTTGCCTCCGGTTGTCCGGATCAGGTATTGCGTACCGGAAAACAACGTTCAGGCGGGTGCGTTTTTCCCGTTGTGAACCTTGAGAGCCGCATGTGGGTCACACCAATGCGGTTTTTCATTGACAATTTATGCAACCTATGGTTATATATTTTTTACTTTTCAACCTTTAGTGAAGCATACTATGACATATTCCACGCTCATCAGCCTGTCAGTGCTTCTCTTTCTTTGCCTCTCCGCAATCACCTGATCTTGGCTGTTAATCGTCAATGATCCACTTTCCAAGCGCGTGACGCTTCGCTAAGCGAAAGCATGGCGAATGCATTGATGCTCCAAGGAACAGGGTCTGATGTCGGCAAAACGGTGCTGGTCGCCGGGCTCTGCCGGGCATTGAGCAATCGTGGCCTGTCTGTGCTGCCATTCAAGCCTCAAAACATGTCCAACAACGCTGCGGCGACCGATGACGGCGGTGAGATTGGGCGTGCCCAATGGCTGCAAGCGCTGGCCTGCGGTGCAATGCCATCGGTGCATATGAACCCGGTGCTCCTCAAACCACAGTCTGAAACCGGTAGCCAGGTTGTTGTGCACGGCAAGGTGCGCGGAACCGCCAAAGGGCGCGATTATCAAAAGCTCAAAGCCACGCTTCTGGATGCGGTTCTACACAGCTATCACCATCTGCAAGCGCAATGCGATTTTGTGTTGGTGGAGGGAGCGGGGTCGCCGGCAGAGATCAATCTTCGGGCCGGTGATATTGCCAATATGGGCTTTGCCACGGCAGCGCGGGTGCCGGTTGTGCTTGTCGGTGATATTGACCGGGGCGGCGTTATCGCGTCGCTGGTGGGCACCCACACAATTTTGCCGGACGCCGACAAAGCGATGATCGTCGGCTTCCTTATCAACAAGTTTCGCGGCGACGTGAGCCTGTTTGATGATGGCTTGACGGCGGTGACGGACTTTACGGCCTGGCCGAGTTTCGGCGTGGTGCCGCATTTGCCGATGGTCAGCCGGTTGCCTGCCGAGGACAGTGTCGCGCTGGAGCGCATCGTCAACCGCGATACCAGCGCAAAGCTGAAAGTGGCTGTGCCCGTTACAGGCCGGATCGCCAATTATGACGATCTTGATCCGCTGGTGGCGGAAGCGGATGTTGATGTGGTGTTTGTACGCGATGGCGAGCCGTGGCCGGTGAGGGCCGATATTATTGTGCTGGCCGGTTCAAAATCAACGATTGCCGATCTTGAGGTGATCCGGCGCAATGGCTGGGATGACGCGATTATCGCGCATGCCAAGCGCGGCGGCGCGGTGTTTGGAATTTGTGGTGGCTATCAAATGCTTGGCACATCAATTGCTGATCCGCACGGCTTGGAAGGCCCGGCCCAAACGGTAGCGGGTCTTGGCTTGCTGCAGGTTGAAACCGTCATGCAGCAAGCCAAGACCGTGCGCAATACGCAAGCACAATCGGTTGCGTTCAGCACGCCACTGCAAGGCTATGAGATCCATTTGGGCGAAACGCGAGGGGCCGATTGTGACCGCGCGTTTGCGGTCGTGGACGGTCGTGCGGAAGGTGCAACCAGTGCCAATGGCACTGTTACCGGCACGTATTTGCACGGGGTGTTTTCATCCGGCCCGTTCCGGCGCGCCTGGCTTGGTCAATTCGGCGCGACATCGGACGGAAAAGACCAGCGTGAGCGCGTTCAGCAGGCGTTGGATGAACTCGCTGACGCGCTGGAAGCCAAGCTCGATATCGATGCGATGCTTAGGGCTGCTCATACTTTCGTATAGTGGACAGGGCGCGTTTTTCAAAACCAATTACGTCTGCACACAAATTAAGCATGTGTAAGTAGTTACTTACTTTGCAATGGGAGAGTAGTTTGATGCGTTTGCGTGTTGTGATGGCTGGGTCATATCAGGAGAAATAATGATGCAGCCAATGTTGGGAGGGCAGGCCACACTCGTGTTGGGTGGGGCGCGTTCAGGCAAGTCGGTGTTTGCCGAGGGCTTGATCACTGAGAGCGGTTTGTCGCCGGTTTATATTGCGACATCGCAAATCTATGATGATGAGATGAAGGCGCGTGTTGATGCGCATCGAGCGCGGCGCGGACCGGAGTGGACGACGGTGCATGCGCCCGACAAGCTTGAAAAGGCGATTGAGGACTATGCAGTGCCCGGCAATGGCGTGCTGGTGGATTGCCTGACATTGTGGATCACCAATCTGATGATGGCGCAGGCGCCCATTGGCGCGCGCTGCGATGGCCTGTTGAAAACGCTGTCAGCGATCAAAAGTCCTGTTGTGTTGGTCAGCAATGAAGTAGGCCTTGGCATTGTGCCGGATAATAAGATGGCGCGAGAATTTCGTGACCATGCCGGACGTCTGCATCAAGAAATTGCCGCAGTCAGCAAGCAGGTCTATTTCGTAGCGGCAGGCTTGCCGCTGACCATGAAGGGCTGAAGATGCTGAATGCAAAAATTCCTGCCACCGTCATTACCGGGTTTCTGGGGGCTGGCAAGACAACGATGATCCGCAACATGTTGCAAAATGCCGGTGGCAAAAGGATCGCGCTGATCATCAACGAGTTCGGTGATCTTGGTGTGGACGGCGATGTGCTGAAGGGCTGCGGCGTCGAAAACTGTACCGAAGACGACATCATCGAACTGACCAATGGTTGCATTTGCTGCACGGTGGCCGATGACTTCGTGCCCACCATGACAGCGCTTTTGGCCCGCGAGCCGCGACCTGACCATATTGTCATTGAAACATCGGGCCTTGCACTGCCGCAACCGTTGGTCGCCGCGTTCAACTGGCCGGAGATCAAGACCAAGGTCACCGTCGATGGTGTTGTAACCGTTATTGATGCGGCGGCGGTTGCCGAAGGCCGGTTTGCCCATGACCATGATGCTTTGGACGCCCAGCGTGCCGAAGACGAGGGGCTAGACCATGAAAGCCCGCTGGAAGAGCTGTTTGAAGACCAAATCCGTGCGGCGGACATGATCGTTCTCAACAAGGCGGACCTTGTCAGCAGCGACGCGCTCGCGGGTGTCAAATCGACCGTCGAAGCGCAGGTAGACAGGCCATTGAAGATTGTCCAATCGGCCCATGGCGTGCTGCCGGTCGAAGTGCTGTTGGGTTTGGATGCGGCGACCGAAAACACGATCGCCAACCGCAAGTCCCATCACGAATTGCATCATGAAGATGGTCACGAGCATGACCATGACCACGACGAATTCGAGAGCTTTGTGGTGGAAGCGGGTGAGGTGGCCGATAGTGAAGCGTTTTTGGCGGCGCTGAAAGCCATCATCGCGACCCATGACGTGCTGCGTCTGAAAGGCTTTTGCGCCATACCCGGCAAGCCGATGCGGCAGGTCATCCAGGCGGTCGGCCAGCGCATCGACACCTATTTTGACCGGCCTTGGACGGCAGGCGAAAAGCGCGGTACCCGGCTTGTTGTGATCGGTTTGCACGATATGGACCGTGCGAAAATTGAGGCTGCCATCGGCGTGGCTGTTTGATGCGTCATGCATTTATTGCTCGCGCAAAAAGGCTCGGTAACCGACGGCGATGGCGAGGCAATCGACCTTGGCCAAGAGCCCGGTGACATCTGCTTTTTAAGCGCGGCTGATACGGATTTGGCCGGCTTGGCGCATGCCGGCAGGCCCGGTGACCCAGCTCTTCGGCTGGTTAACCTCATGCAGCTGAAGCACCCCATGTCGGTCGATACCTGGATCGAGCGGACGGGACGCCATGCCAAGGTGATCGTCGCGCGGCTCTTGGGTGGCTTGTCTTATTGGTCCTATGCGGTGGAAGCGTTGCGCGCGACGGCGGATGCCCATGGCATCGCGCTGGCCTTTGTGCCCGGTGACGACAAGCCGGACCCTGATTGCGCATCCTATAATACCATCCCACCCGCTGATGCGGACCTGTTGTGGTCGTTCCTGCGCGAAGGCGGCCCGGACAATGCGCGGGCTTTCCTGGATGGATGCGAAGCACTTGCCGAGGGTAGCGCGGTGGAGGGCGAAGCAAACCCTCTGCTAAAGGCCGGTGCTTTTTACACTACTCTTGAGCCGGTGGCGGATGCACCGCACGCGGCCATTATCTGTTATCGCGCCTTGGTGCAGTCGGGCCAAACTGCGCCGGTGCACAGCCTCGCGCTTGCACTTGAAACTCAAGGCATGGCGGTAACCGCCATTTTCGTGTCCAGCC
>JBAUIL010000102.1:0-15970 GCA_049682915.1 Ahrensia sp.
TGCAAAAAGCCCTTACGATGGGCATCGCCAATGTGCGCCGCACGCTTGAAGAAAGCGCCGGTTTGGTGGCGGGCACATTGCGTGACCGCGTGACCCAGGCGCGTGAAGAGCTGGAGGCAGAAGCCAATCGCATCAGCACGATGCTTGGCGAAGGCAATCAAGGCCTCACACAACGCCTCGCAGACCTGTTGGCGGAACAACAGCAAAAGGTCACCAACGACCTCGCCGGTTATGAAGCGCAAATGGCAGAGCGGACCGAAGCGCTGCGCAAATTGATCGATGAGACGGCACAGCCATTGGTCGACCGCCTGTCCGGTGAAGGCGAAGCTGTTGCTGGCAAGCTGGAAGCGGCAACCCGCGCGGCAGCCGAGCGCCTGAAAAGCGAAAATGAGGCCTTGGTCAATGCGATGGCCAGCCAGACCGCCGATACTGTCAGCACGCTGACATCCATGCAGAGCGGCCTGAGCGAGAATGTGACCGATCTTCTGGATCGCCTGTCAGCGTCAAACGCGCGGTTGGGCGGCCTGATCGACATGGCATCTCAAAACCTTGGCGAGCTCGATGGCAAGCTGGACACAAACACCCGCGCCTTCATCGAAAACACCACCGCCGCTGCCGACCGGATTGAAAGCACATCAAGCAACCTTTCCCAGCGCACCGAATCCATCAGCAGCCGCCTGACATCGACGGCACAACAGCTGTCTGACAACACATCGCGCCTGGAAGAGATCAGCCAGGGTAGCCTGTCGACCATCAGCTCTATTGCCACACGTTTTGATGATCATGGGCGCATGCTGCAAGCGGCATCAGAACTCCTCGGCTCGGCCAATGAAAACATCGTCGGCACGCTGCAAGAGCGTTCAGAGGCCATCGACCGCTTGGCGATGGGACTGGCGGCGAAGTCTGATGAAATCCGCTCAACCATGACCGGCTTTGAAAATGTTGTTACAGCAGCGTTCAGCACGATTGAAAGCCGAACAGACAGCGTGGCCCAGGGCCTGGCATCGTCAGTGCAAAACAATACCGAAGAAGCGATCCGCCGGTTTGAAGATGCAAGCGCCGAAATGCGCCAGATTGCCAGCGGCATTCGCAACGAATTGGCGCAAGCGCGCGACGACATCAAGCAGGGCATTTTCGACCTGCCGGACGAGACACGCCAGTCAACCGATGCGATGCGCCGCGCCGTGGCCGAGCAAATCAATGCGCTGAAAGATCTGTCCAGCATTGTGGAACGTTCAGGCCGCGCATTCGATGTGGGAGGCGCCTCGGCAAAAAAGCCGACAGCCCGCAGCGACGCTGGTAGCGTCAGCGCGCGCAGCGGGCAAAACACGGCCCCTGTCCGGCCTCAGCCAGCCGCACCTCAGCGACCGCTGGAACCAGCCGGTGGCTTACCGCCAATCCCGCGCAAGCCCGCACCGGCAGCGCCCGCAGCTCCAAGCCTGCGCGGTAGCCTCCAGCCGACACCGGCACGGGAGAATTCCAATAACTCCTGGGTAAGCGACCTGTTGCGCGCGGCCAGCGACGAGCCAGTCAACGCTGCGCCAAACCTTGGCAACCTGTCCAATGACATCGCCAAAGCGATTGATTCCGGGCAGGCGTCAGCTGCCTGGTCTCGCTATCGCAACGGTGAGCGCGGCGCGTTTACCCGACGGCTCTACACCTTGGAAGGCCAACGGACGTTTGACGAAATAGCGTCGAAATACCAACAGCAACGCAGCTTCCGCGACGCGGTCAACCGCTACATGAACGACTTCGAAGAGCTGCTGCGCGATGCATCGAAAAACGATCCGACCGACGAGATGGTGCAAGCCTATCTGACGTCCGAGACCGGCAAGGTCTACACGATGCTCGCCCACGCCGCCGGTCGCTTGAACTAGAGCAAAACGCAAAAGCGCAAACCAACCAAAAAGCCCGCGGTGACCAAGTCACAGCGGGCTTTTTCGTGTTTTGTTTGCTTGGTAGCGCTTAAATGCGACCTGTCACCCATCCGACCATGTCATCGGCCACTTGCGCGAAGGCTTGGTCAAGAGCGCCGATAAAGGCCCGGTTTCCACTACCGGCAACGGGCGCGCTGGCGGTGAACAGTCGGTTGGCAACGATAGTCCCGTTCCTGTCATCAAGCAGCTTGGCGCTGATTTCCACCTCGGCCCGGCCGGACGTTGCATCCACTGCAAAAGCGCGAATTTCGGTGACGACCTGATAGTCAATCGCCAAGCCCTGCCCCGGCAAGCCCACACCGTTGAAACGGCCTGAATTGGAAAACCCGTCCGCCAAGCGGCGCTGCACCAGTTTCGGCAACCGGTCGCTCCATTGCGCCTCATTCAAATATTGGATGATCAAGGGATCGGTCTTGATGACGATATTCTCGGAGTCGACAGCCTTCAGTGCCGTAGGCTCCGGGATAAGAATTTGCACGCCACGGCGCACTGCACTGTCCTGGCTCACCTGCGGCACCGCCAGCTCATAGGTGTCACTGGTTGCCACCTGACCGCCGGTCACCGCGGCACAACCATATAAAACACCGGCGCCCAGCAACGCTGTCGCCGTCCGGAGTATCATTTGAAGCGGTTGAGGCTTATGCGTCATCATTATCATACCGTACTTTCACACTTCACGCCCTATCAGCGGCGCTGCCGCTCGTCAAAGCGCTTGACGTCACCTTCACCACCAAACAACAACCGCTGGGGATTGCGCTCCAGCCCGCTGATCGCACTTTCAATCCGGTTGATGGAGCGGCGCGTGTCAGAAACAAGCGCTTCCACATCCCGCAACCCACGCCCCGAAAACCGCTCAAGATTGGCGGTAATGCCATCAAGCCGGTTGTTCAGCGTATCAGCCACCTGCCGGAATGACGTCAATGTCGCCGCCACTTCGCCAAACAAATCTTCGCCATCGGCTTCACCAAGGAAACCATCAACCTTGGCCAGTACCCCGTCAACACGCACGGAAGCCGCATTCAAGCGCTCCGCCATTTGCGTCACATTGGTCACGATACTGGCAATGTCTTCTTCACGGTCACCAAAAGTGCTGGTGAGTGCTGCGATATCATCGGCGGCCTGCAGCGCTGCCTCGGTCGTATCGAGCACATTGCCAATTGTTTGATCGACAGCATCAGGATCAACAGCCGCCAAGACACCATCAATTCTATCAAGCGCACCGTTAACCCGCGTGCCCGTGCCTTCAAATTCCTGCAAACTCGCATTGGCTGTCTCTGCGAGCGTTTTCATATCCTCAACAACGAAAGTCAGATCGGCAGTAAAGCGATCAATATTGTCGACGATTAAACCGATTTTTTCCGCGTCTACCGCATTTACCAGACCATCGACACTGGTCAGCACCTGTGACAACGTGCCGGAAACCTCGTCGAGCGTGTTGCCCAGCGATCCGATACTCTCCAGAAAAACATCAATCTGATCAGCATTATCTGCAAGCGAGGCACTAAACCGCTCGGTGTTTTTCAGCGTCGCTGTTAACGGCGCACGCGCATCACCGATGAACACGTCGACTTCATCCATCACAGAATCGACGCGTTGGAACACGCGCTGTGCGGTCGCGATAATATCATTGAAAGCAGACGGCTCCGCTTGGATACGCGCCACCTCGCCCGTCTCATTGGCGATGTCGAACACCGATTTTTCCGCGATTGCACTCCCTTCAAATTCGACGTGCGCTATACCCGTCAATCCTGTAAAACCCAGAAAAGCCCGCGTATCTTGCGTTATGGGCAAGCCATCAACAACCTGCGTTTGCGCAATCACCACGCGCGGGTTTGTTGCATCCAGCCGCAGCTGCGTCACCTTGCCGACTTCGATGCCGTTAAACAGCACCACGCTGCCGACACTCAACCCGGTAACAGCACCATTAATCTCGATATCCAGGCGCACCATATTGCTGGAACTGCCACCGCGCACCCAAAAGACGGCAGCAACCAACGCGCCAATCAAAAACAACGAAAAAGCCCCGACGGCGACGTAATTTGCTTTGGTTTCCATCAGCTTGTTCTAGCTCGCTTCGCGTTGTGCGGACCGTTGACAATTTGTCTTGCGCGGCTGCCCTGAAAGTAAGACCGTATCCACGGATCGTCCTGTTTCATCATACTCGACACGTCGCCTACCGCAATCACGCGCTTCTGGCCGAGAACTGCTACCCTGTCTGTCACAGAAAACAGACTGTCGAGGTCATGCGTGACCATATAGACCGTCAAACCCAAAGTGTCGCGCAAATTAGCGATCAATTGATCAAATTCTGCGGCCGATATCGGGTCCAAACCGGAGGTTGGCTCGTCCAGAAACACCACTGCCGGATCCAGCGCCAAAGCCCGCGCCAGCGCCGCCCGCTTGATCATGCCACCGGAAAGTTCCGATGGGTGTTTGTGGGCATCCTCGCGCTTTAGGCCGACCAGCAAAAGCTTGAGATAGGCCAGTTCCGTCATCAGACGGTCAGACAGGTTGAGATATTCACGCATCGGCACCTTGATGTTTTCAAGCACGCTGAGCGCTGAAAACAGGGCACCGTGCTGAAACAAAACACCCAGACGCATATCCACCATCGTTTTGCTGCGCGCATCTGCCTTGTCGATATCAACGCCGAAAATCTTGATTGAGCCTTTTTGCTTGGCGTTCAATCCCAAAATGGTGCGCATTAAGACCGATTTGCCAGCGCCCGAAGCGCCCACAAAGCCCAAAATCTCGCCGGGTCGCACATCCAGGTCCAACTGATCCAGCACTACGGTCTCGCCGAATTGCACCCGGATATCGCGCACAGAAATGGCAGCTGTTTCCGCTTTCTCACTCATCAGAAATCAATCGCCGCAAAGAATATCGCAAACAAACCGTCCACGACGATGACCACAAAAATCGATTTGACCACCGCTGCAGTCACATGATTACCCAGCGACTCCGCGCTGCCGCCCACCTTCATCCCCTCGACGGAGGCGATAACGCCGATGATCACGGCCATAAATGGCGCTTTGATCAGCCCGGCGGCGAATGTGGACATATCAATGGCTTCGCGCATGCGACCGACAAACGCCTGAAACGAAATGCCTGAATATAAATCCGCTACAATCATCGCACCGAACAAAGCCGCCGCGTTCGCCATAAACGTCAATAAGATAAGCGAGATAAACAGGGCCGCCAGCCGCGGAAACACCAATACGCCAATCGGATTGAGTCCGATGACATGTAACGCGTCCACTTCTTCGCGCATCCGCATCGACCCGATTTCAGCGGTGATCGAACTGCCCGACCGGCCTGCGATCATGATCGCGGTGATCAGCACGCCGATCTCGCGCAGCACAAGGATCGATACCAGATCGACCACAAAGATTTCCGCACCGAAATAACGCAGCTGAAACGCCCCCTGTTGGGCGATGATGGCTCCGATGATCGTCGCCATCAAAAGCACAATAGGGATGGCTTTCACGCCGGTTTTGTCGATTTGGGCGATGATTGGTGTAATGGAAAGCGGGTGCTTATGGCCCTCTTTCATCTGCGAGCCGATAATCGCGGCCCCCAGAATATGCAGCCCCATCGCCATATCGCGTTTCGCATCATAGACACCACGGCCCACGGATTCAAAGAATAACCCGAAGACATTGCCACGCTTTGGCATGGGAGGCACGATTGCCGTGTCACCAACCGCATCGGAGACGACATCATACAGGATTTTCTGATCGTCCTGCATTCCTGATAGGGTCGCTTCAAAGCCGCGGGCCAGCACTGCCTGCTGATAGCGGCGGATAAGCCATGCGCCTGCCGTATCAATGCTGCTGACGTGGCTGACATCAATGGTAACAGGACCAGTGGTGCGTGCTGCCAGATCGGCCATTTGCTTGTCCACATCGGCAAGAAGGCTCGTGAACCATTTACCCGACAACTCCAGCCGCGCTTCACCGGTGACTGACTGCGATTGCGCTACGACAGGCAAATGCGCCTTTAGCCGCTCGCGCGAGACGCGCGAGGATTCATCCGGCATTTCTGATGGGGCTGGCTTACTCATTGTCATTTACCATAGAGTGCTGAACGGGCAATGTCTGCGCCCCGTCAGCAACACTTACGTATTTTGGCAAGCAAAACGATGACAATAAACACAAATATTGGCTGGATATTGAAGCGCGAGGCATTTTCCATCGCCGGTGAGTTCCGAATCGCACGCGGTGCCAAAACCGAAGCGGAAGTGATCGTGCTGACATTGGGGGATACTCAAGGCGGAAAACGCAACCGGTATGGCGTGGCCGAGTGCGTGCCCTACAAGCGCTATGGCGAAACGTGTGACAGCGTGGAAGCGCAAATTGCAGCAGCCCTTGCCGACACCCAAACAGTCGACGACATGCAGGCCGCCTGCGAAAAAATGCGCGCCGGCGCGGCACGCAATGCCGTTGACTGTGCGTTGTGGGATTTACGCGCAAAACAATCGTCAACCTTTGTGCACACCAGCGTTTGCGCAGCGCCTCCGCGACCGGTGCAGACGGCCTTCACGCTGTCGCTCGACACACCCGAGAAGATGGCCGACGCAGCGCGCCGCGCTGCACACCGCGGCCTGATAAAAATCAAACTGGGTGGCGACGACGACATTGCCTGCATGCATGCCGTGGTTGCCAATGCGCCCGACAGCGACATCATCGTGGACGCCAATGAGGGCTGGACCGGCGACAAGCTGTCCATCATGATGCGTGAAGCGGCACGGCTGCACATTGCCTTGGTGGAGCAACCCTTGCCGGTGGATGATGACGCGATGCTGGCGCGCATCCCCCATCCCGTCCCTATTTGCGCCGATGAAAGCGCGCATGTGACCGATGACCTGCAATCACTGTGCGGGCGCTACGATGTGGTCAATATCAAACTGGACAAGGCGGGCGGCCTGACCGAAGCGCTGAAAATGCGAAGGCAAGCACGCGAACTCGGCTTTGGTGTGATGGTGGGCTGCATGGTGGGCACATCTTTAGCAATGGCACCAGCGGTGTTGCTTGCCCAGGATGCGGACTATATCGACCTCGACGGACCGCTTTTGTTGGCACGTGACCGCTCCCCGGCCTTGCACTATTACGGTGAGTTGGTATCGCCACCCGAACCGGCTCTGTGGGGCTGAATAACAATAAGTTGGAGAGAAAAATGGATTTAGGCATTCAAGGGAAAAACGCCATCGTGTGCGCCGGTAGCCGTGGGCTTGGACGCGGTTGCGCCATGGCGCTGGCCGACGCCGGTGTCAACCTGACACTGAACGGCCGCACTGCCGAAACATTGGAGCGCACAGCCGACGAATTGCGCGCCAAAGGCGTTACCGTAACGACTGTCATCGGCGATATTTCTTTGCCTGAAACCCAGGACGCCGTGTTTGCCGCCTGTCCGAACCCCGACATTCTGGTCAACAATAATGGCGGTCCACCCCTGAAAGACTTCCGCGAACTGTCGCGCGAAGCGATGCTGGAAGGCGTCACCAACAACATGGTGGTGCCGATTGAGCTCATCAAACGCTGCATTGACGGCATGGCCGAGCGTGGCTTTGGCCGCATCGTCAACATCACTTCAACCTCGGTTTACAAGCCTATTTTGGGCCTTGATCTGTCGTCCGGTGCCCGCGCGGGCCTTGGCGCGTTTCTAGCGGGTGTCGCGCAATCGGTGGTCGACAAAAACGTCACCATCAACTCTATCCTGCCCGGCAAGTTCGATACCGACCGCATCCGCTCGACCATGGAATTTGCAGCCGACAAAAAACAGGTTCCACTGGATGAAGAGCGCACCAACCAGATTAACGCAATCCCCGCCAAACGACTGGGTACGCCAGACGAATTCGGCGCAACGTGCGCGTTTCTCTGCTCAACCCATGCCGGCTATATGACAGGCCGTCATATCATTCTCGATGGTGGTGTTTATCAGAGCGCTTTCTAGAGAAATTCCGGTTGAGGTTGGATCCCTAAAAGTATCAGCAACCGCGTTTGAGCAAAGCAAAAAGCAGCGATTGCTGGTTCACCCAGAACCGGAGATGGTCCAAACGCACTTAGTCCGAAAAATATAAACTGCTTCATCCCAGCCCCTTGTTGCGGGGATGATGCATCCTGCATAAGGTGCGACATATTAGAGCAATTCCGGTTCAGCTTTGAGCGCCGAGAGTATCAGCAAACGCGTTTGAGCGCAGCGAAAGACAGCGTTTGCTGAACCAACTAGGACCGGAAATACTCTAGCCGAAGGTCGAAAGCGAGCCCACAATAATGTCATCCGACACATCCGATTTTAATGAAAACGCCCTGTTTTTTCATCAGTATCCGCGACCTGGCAAACTCGAGATAACGGCCACCAAGCCGCTGGGTAACCAGCGCGATCTGGCGCTGGCCTACTCACCTGGTGTTGCCGCGCCCTGCCTCAAAATCGCAGAAAACCCGGATGATGCGGCGCTCTACACCGCACGCGCCAATCTTGTGGGTGTCGTGTCCAACGGTTCGGCAGTGCTCGGCCTCGGCAATATCGGCCCTCTGGCCTCCAAGCCGGTGATGGAAGGCAAGGCGGTTCTGTTCAAGAAGTTTGCGGGCATCGATGTCTTCGATATCGAAATTGACGCAACAACGGTTGAGCTGATGGTGCCTGTCATCAGTGCACTGGAACCGACATTCGGCGGCATCAATCTGGAAGACATCAAGGCACCCGAGTGCTTTGAAGTTGAAGCGCAATTGCGTGCGAAAATGCAAATTCCCGTTTTTCATGACGATCAGCACGGCACGGCCATCATTGTTGTGGCAGCGATCATGAACGGGTTGGAATTGGCAGGCAAAGACATTGCGGATGCGAAAATCGTCACATCGGGCGCCGGGGCCGCAGCCCTTGCATGCCTCAATTTGCTGGTGCTGATGGGCGCCAAAGTCAGCAACATCTGGATCACCGATATTCACGGCGTCGCCTATGAAGGGCGCGCCGAAGACATGGACCGCTGGAAAGCCGTCTATGCGCAAAAAACCGACTGCCGCACATTGGAAGAAGTCATCGACGGTGCCGATGTCTTTTTGGGCTTGTCCGCCGCTGGCGTGCTGAAACCTGCCTATCTGAAAAAGATGGCTGCCCAGCCGATGATTTTGGCGCTTGCAAACCCCAACCCGGAAATCATGCCCGAAGAGGCGCGCAAAGCCCGCCCCGATGCGATGATCTGTACCGGTCGCAGCGACTTTCCAAATCAGGTCAACAACGTCCTATGCTTCCCCTATATTTTCCGTGGTGCGCTGGATGTCGGTGCAACCACCATCAATGAAGAGATGAAAATCGCCGCCGTGCGCGCCATCGCAGAACTGGCCCGCGAAGAACCGTCAGAAATGGCCGCAGGTGCCTATTCCGGCGACACACCGACTTTTGGGCCGGAATATCTGATCCCGTCACCCTTTGATCAACGTTTGATCATGCGCATTGCGCCCGCAGTTGCAAAAGCTGCCGAAGCCTCCGGCGTCGCCCGTCGGCCAATTACAGATATGCAAGCTTATCAAGATCAGCTTTACCGGTTTGTCTTCCGCTCCGGTTTGACCATGAAGCCGATTTTTGCCGCAGCCCAAAACGGACCCACCCAGCGTATTATCTTTGCCGATGGCGAGGATGAGCGCGTACTGCGCGCCACCCAAATTGCGCTTGAAGACAAGACCGCCGAACCTATTCTGATTGGCCGGCCCGATGTGGTGGAAGCGCGCATTAAACGGTTTGGCCTGCGCATCAAACCGGGCCGCGATTTCGAACTGGTCAATCCACAAAGCGATCCGCGCTATCGCGACTATGTCGACACGATCGTTGAGATTGGTGGGCGGCGCGGCATCACGCCCGACTACGCCAAGACCTTAGCGCGCACAAACCAAACCGCAATCGCGGCAATTGCCGTCGTGCGCGGCGATGCGGATGGCATGATTTGTGGTCTGGATGGCCGCTATGAGCGCCATTTGAACATGGTGCGCCTGTTGATCGGCATCCGCGAAGGTGTGCGCGATGTGTCCGCCTTGTCGCTGCTCATCAACCAACGCGGCATATGCTTCTTTACAGACACCTATGTCAGCGTTGACCCCGACGCTGACGAGATTGCCGAAATGACCGTGCTGGCCGCCGAGGAAATCCGGCGTTTTGGCATTGAGCCGAAAGCAGCGCTGTTGTCGCACTCCAATTTTGGTTCGCGCAACTCACCGACCGCCTTGAAGATGCGCGCCGCAACGCAGATGCTGCATGATTATTTTCCTGAGCTGCAGGTGGATGGCGAGATGCACGCAGACTCGGCCCTCAGCGCCACATTGCGCGAGCGGGTGTATCCCCATTCAACCATTGAAGGTGAAGCCAATCTGTTGGTTTTCCCCAACCTTGATTCCGCCAACATTACGGTCAATGCGGTGAAAACAGCCACGCAAGCGCTGCATGTCGGGCCGATTCTGATCGGCACCGCGAAACCGGCTCATATTCTTACGCCGTCCGTCACATCACGCGGCGTCGTGAATATGACAGCGATTGCAGCCGTTGAAGCCCAGACCTTGGCGCAACGGCCCACCTTGGGCGCACCGTTCAAAGTTGAATAAAATCCGACAGCCCCAGTTTACACATTGTTAACAAAGGTCGCAGGAATAGCACTTGCTTGCGGCCTCAAGTCCGCTGTTCATCTAGCGTTCAGGTAAAATTGTGTCATACACGCCCGACGTAGGGGCGTGTTATGAGTTTGTTAACGAGTAGTCTTTTCCGATTATTAATGCTGATCACTGTGAGCATCGGCGTCAGTGTGATCTCAACGCATGAGGCGCACGCCAGCACACGGGTTTGTTCCTCGCTGCAAGCCCAACTGGCGCGTCTTGGCTCCAGCGGCGATGCATCGCAATATAATCGCTACAATAGCGCGTTGACCAATCAGGCCGCAGAGCTGAAAAAGGCCAAATCACTGGCGCGCCGTGGCAATTGCAGCGCTAACAAATCCAGCCAGTGCCGTACCTTGCTCAACACCATTCCAAAGATGGAAGCCAATCTGAGCAAGCTGCGCGCCACGCGTGATCGCTATGCAGGCAACGCATCTTCGGCAAACGCGCGCCAGTTGAAAGCGCAGCTAAAAGCAAACAATTGCAACCAGCAGGTGTTGTTTCCAAGCACACGTCAAAAATCTGGTGCGCAGATTCAACAGGCCTCGGCACCTTCAAAAACGGTGGTGACCAAACGCACAACCGCCCGCAATTCGACCGGTACAGCCATCAGCCCAGCCCCGCCAACGACGCTGACATCGGGCGTCCGCACTTTGTGCGTGCGCACCTGTGACGGCTACTTCTTCCCCGTTTCATTTGGCGCTGACCTATCGCAGGTCAAAACCGACGAGCAGGCCTGTGCCGCCATGTGCCCGGGCACCGAAACAAAGCTATACATGCATAAAGTGCCCGAAGAAGAAACCGAAGCGATGGTATCGATCAGCGGAGAGCGCTATGTCGACAGCCCGACCGCGTTTGCCTATCTGCAACCGGGCCACCTGGAAAACCGGCCTGAATCCTGCTCATGCCGGGCGCAACAACAGGCTGCGATCCCAAATCAAACGCCAATACCGGCTGGCATGCTGCAAACCGCAACGACCGACAAGGGCGAAAAAACTGCCCTTCCCGCCATGCGCCCGGACATGCATGCTGACCCCGACACGCAAGCCGTGGGCAACGGCGGGTTCACGCTGGAACTGATGGCGACCATGCTGGACGGTTTGAGCAGCAATGAGCCGCTGGCGCTGGTGCGCAACGATGCCGTCAGGGTCGTCTTGCCAGAATTTCTTCCCGACCCAGAAGCGGCAATAGGCCTGCAAGTTCCGGCCCCCACGAGCGTCCAGTAAGGGCGATCCGCAACGGCATGAACAGGCCCCGGCCTTTGCGCCCTGTGGCTTGCTTGGCGGCATCGGTCCACGCTTTCCACGTATCCGCGGTCATCTCACCGTCGGGCAGCAGGTCAAAAGCCTGACGCGCAAAATCAAGGTCTTCGCCCTCAAGCGCGGCATCATCAAACTTGCCTGAAACAATGAGCGGCCACCACTCAGCGGCTTGCGCAACGCGCTTGATGTTGTCGCGCACCAACGCCCAAAACGCAGCCGCGCGCGTGTCATTCACATCGACGCCCGCATCCGCCAAACGGTCCTTGACCGCGTCATAGTCCAGCGCATGCACCAGCGTTTCGTTGAGTGTTTCAATGTCTGCTGGGTCAAACTTGGCAGCAGACTTCGTCGTTGCCGCAATATCAAACGCGTCCGCCAATTCTGGCAGGCTCGACGTTGCAACCACGTTCGACGATGTGCCTGTCAGCACCGCCAGGCTAGCCACCGCCATCGGCTCGAAGCCTGCTTCATGAAGGCTTTTGATCGAAAGCGCGCCGGTGCGCTTGGAAAGCCCCTCACCGCTTGCCGTTGTCAGCAAATTGTGGTGCCCAAACCCCGGCGGGGTGGCGCCCAGTGCTTTAAACACCGCCATTTGCGCGCCGGTGTTGGTCACATGGTCATCACCTCGGATAATGTGCGTAATGCCCATCTCAATGTCGTCCACCACCGATGGCAGCGTGTAGAGAAACGTGCCGTCTTCGCGCACAAGCACAGGGTCCGACATCGATGCGAGATCGACGGTCTGTTCACCGCGCACAGCATCGGTCCATGTTTCTTCGGTGCGTTGGGTTTCAAACGGGTCGCTGGCAAAGTTAGGCAGCAGGAAGCGCCAATGCGGCGCGCGGCCTTCCGCTTCAAAAGCAGCCTTTTCGTCATCGGTCAGCTTCAGCGCTTCACGGCCATAGACCGGCGGCAGCTTGCGACCAAGCCGGATTTTGCGGCGGCGCTCCAGCTCCTCAGCGGTCTCGTAGCACGGGTAGAGAAGCCCAGCGTCACGCAGCTTTTGCGCGGCGGCGTTATAGGCATCCATGCGCTTGGACTGGTATTCGACGCGGTGCGGCTTGACGCCCAGCCAATCGAGATCACGCGCGATCTGCTCGGCATATTCCTGCTTGGAGCGCGCCACATCGGTGTCGTCGTAGCGCAGCACGAATTGCCCTTCGCGCTGCAACGCGAAAAGCCAGTTGAACAAGGCCGTGCGCACATTGCCAATATGAATGTAGCCGGTCGGTGAAGGAGCAAAACGGACGGTGACTGTCATGGCCTTCGCCTATCCAACTGCTGGTAAATTTGCAAGCGAACTTGTGTGCAAGCGCGCAATCAGGTGCCGCGATGTCAGCACCATGACAAAAGAAATCAGCACGCAATAGACGCCCATCACAATGATCTGGTTGGGATAGTGAACGCCGATGTCGATCAGATAGCCCGTCAGGCCCGGCCCGGCAGCCGTGGCAAACACCATGATGGCGACCACCACAGCGCGGATGGCGCCCAAATGCTTGGTGCCATAGACCTCCGGCCACACGGCACCGAACAGCGTGGACGAGAAACCGTAGGAAATACCCATCAGCGCCATGAAGATGAACGGTGCCCAGGCTTGGCTAAAGCTGCCCAAAACAAAGCAAGACAGCGACAGCGGCAGCAAAAAGGCTGGCAGCAGCCGCAAAGCCGAATACCGGTCAATCAACCAGCCGGAAATCAATGCGAACGTGATCGTCATGCCGCTCATCAGGGCAAATGACGCGGCAAACATCTCCAGCGACCAGCCGCGCAACTCCACCAGATAGACCTGATGGAAAAAGATCGTCGTGCCGATGAAAGGCGGCGCGAGCACACCCGTCAGCAACGCCCAGAACGCCGGGTCGCGCAGCACTTGCGGTCGCGTCCAATTGGCGACCACCGGCTTGCTTTTATCGACGGGGTCAGACGCCGGTTCGCGCTCTACCCGCACCAGCGCAAAAATCATGGGCAGCGCGGCAAACACCAGCACCGCCGCCATCACCAACCAGGAAGTGCGCCAGCCCAACACCGCAACCAATGCCACAAACAAGAACGGCATCACCGCTTCACTGACATTGTGGCCGAGCGTGACCAGCGACACCGCACGCCCCCGGTTGGCCGCAAACCACCGGCCTGTCGCCGTCAGCGCGTTCTGCGTCATCATGCCCTGGCCGAACAGCCGCAGCAGATAAATCACCACGCACAACAAAACGATGTGCTGCGACAACGCCATGCCAACCATGCCCAGCGCCAGCGCCGGCATGATGATCAACGCCACTTTCGCCGCCGAATAGATATCCACAATCCGCCCGAGCCAAGGCAGCGTCAACGCGCTTCCAAGCGTCGCAATCATGTAGAGCGTGCCAAACTGCCCATGGCTCAACCCGTATTCTGCGCGGATTTCACCCGCCGACAATGAGATAAAAAACGTCTGCCCATAGGCAGAAAACAACGTCATCAGAAACGCGCCAGCAATCCAGCGGGCATTGGATGAGATAAATTTCAGCATAGAGTTGCAACTTTGGATGGCTTGGCAATCGGCAAGAAACCGTTACTCTAATCCTATAGTACCATCGGATAAAGCGCTATGACGGACAATTGGAAATCGCTTGCACTCACCATACTCGTCTATGCTACTTTTAATGGCATCGCACACGCATCTCCGCCGATTGACTATGTCTGCTATGCGCCCGACTATGTGGCCGATGTCTCCGTCAGTACAGAAGGTGGCGGGGCTTATCTGCGGCATCCTAAAGGCGAGTTTGAATTGCCCGCTACTGGCGACGGGCAGCTGTTCACCTATGATGACGGCACATATCGCTTTTCCGGCCTGCAGCCGGAAGCTACGCTTTTTGAGCAAAACAACGTTGCTGCGCGCTGCTGGCAAACCGCCGAAAGCCAAAAAACCTTGGCACTCTACGGCTCTGACACCAACGGGCGATGGTCAAATTATATCGATCAAATCGGCAAAGCCTCAGGCAATGTTCGCGCGCAGCCCTCCACCACTGCCGAACGCGTCATGAGCTTCGCTGCCAGCACCGAGGTGACCATCTTAAAAAACACCGGCGAATTCATGGACGGCTTTTTTTGGTATCAGATCGAGTATGGCCAATCTGAACGCGGCTATATTTGGGGTGCGCTGATCTGTTATGACGGTGATGATGTGGAGCTAATGGCCACCATAAGGCGCTGTGGCTAGTATCCCCCGCCGCAACATTCTGAGCAGCAAGAAGTCTGCGCCATTCTTAAGCCTATTATCCCCAAAAACCCTTATTGCGGTGATGACAGGCACGTCGTCAGCAATGTCAACACGGCCATCGCACGCACAACAATGCTTGGTAAAATCCGCTTAGCAGCTTGAACATCGACACCATCTATTGACCGTAAAGAAAGATTGAGACCGGTTCTCGCTCAAGACGCGACCAAGCTGCTCCGAAAAACTGCTGCTTACTCTCAAAATACGCGCGAATACTCAGCGTTGGGCTTTGGCGAGAAGTGCTGACGTCGCAATCAAAGCAGCGCCACCCAACCGGTCAATCCAAAGGCTTCCTCTTGCCTTTTCTGCAGCCCGCGCAGCCATTGCGCCATACGTCGTAACAATACACCAATCAAGAAGAACGCATGTGGCTGCCAACAATAGAAATTGTGGTAACATATCATATGCCGGATCAATAAATTGCGGGAAAAGCGCGCCATAAAACAGTATCGCTTTGGGGCTACTCGCCGCTACCATAAATCCTTGGCGGTAGTGCCAAAACAATGATGGAGCGATGGTGGGAAGCCCAACACTGGGCTCTTTGGAGCAACCGGCGCGCATAATCATCATCACACCCATATACAACAAATAGGCCACACCCGCCCATTTGATGGCCGAAAACAGCACAGCAGACTGAGAAAGGATGACACCAAGTCCAGCCACAGCCGCAATCATCTGCAAAAGATTAGCTGAAATGTCGCCAAGCGCCACAATCGCGGCGCGCCCGGCACCAAATTTTGCGCCATGCACCATACCCAGCGTGACTGAAGGCCCCGGCGTTACCAAAACAGCAAGCAAAACCAATAAAAATGTGAGATATGTCGTCGTTTCCATTTTGGATCGCCTTTGAGGAAAGGTGTGGAAACAGTCCACAGC
>JBAUIL010000103.1:0-5177 GCA_049682915.1 Ahrensia sp.
CCGAGGCCACCCATTTGCCACATCAGCCATTGGTCCACTTCGATCCGATCACGCTGGGTCTTACCGCAAAAGCGACCTGTCTTACGCGCAAGATATTGCAGGATAGCGCCGGACTCAAAAATCGACACCGGCTCGCCGTCGGGACCATCAGGGTCGATGATTGCGGGCATGCGGTTGTTGGGCGCGATTTTTAGAAAAGACGGCTCGAACTGATCGCCCTTGCCGATGTTGATATAGTGCATGTTGTACGGCATGCCCAGTTCTTCGAGCATGATGGTGATTTTCCAGCCATTGGGCGTCGGCCAATAGTAAAGCTCGATCGGCGTTGTTTGGTTCTTTGTGCTGGTATCGTTCATCGGTCATTCCTTGTTTCGCAGAAACATAATGCATGCACCGGTGAAGTGAAGGTACCAGCCAGACTATCAGTCGCGCGCTTTGTCCAGGTACTCACGCAATGTGCGCAAATGAGGTATCACGCCAACAAGTGCATCCATATCAAGATGACTGGCTAGCATCGCCATATCGGGTGCAAGCAAACCAATGGCACTTTCGCGAAAGGCCCTACCCTCATCTGTGATAAAAACTCGCTTGGATCGTCCGTCTTTTTCATGCGGGCGCAAAACAATGAAACCGGCCTTTTCCAAACCGGAGAGCGTGTGCGTCATCGAGGTCTTTGGCACCTGAAAGGCTCTGGACAGATTCAGGGGAGTTGGACCATCGCCTACGCGCACCAGGTGATTGAGCACGCTGAAATGGGTGAGCAGGATGCCATTGGGTAACCGCGCTTCAAAGGAAGCGCGGCTGAGTTGAGCAATGATGCCGATTTCATTGAAAAGCTCAAAAAGAGCCGGTATTTTCGTTTCAGGCATTCAACATCCGGGTTTCCAACGGCCAGCGAGGCGTTCGCGCGGTTCGTTGTCCATAGCCTAGAAGTCCCAGCATTTGAACTGTTTGTCCATCCGTACCGAATTGATTGTGAATTGCCTGATAGAAGGGCTTCACCGCATCGTACTCCTGTAATGCTTGGCTTACCGGACGTGTAGCCAGTCCGAGTGACGTGGCTGCAAGGTTGTAACGCAACCACTGACGGCCTGCTTCAAGCTGGTCAATCCGTGTGTTAGAAGGAGTCCGGATCATTGCGAAGGCGGGTGCAGATGCCATGACATCGCGATCGGCCTCAGCCACGGCGACGACGTTCGGGTCGTTAATGTCTCGCGCTATCTCATGATTGAAAAGGCCGGTCATATACAGCGCTTCCATTTTTGCTCCTCCAAGATCGATGCCATCAGGGCTCGCATTGATCTCGCTTTTGCCAATACGGAAAAGGTCGACACTTTCCAGATATGCGTCCTGCGTCGACATTTCCGTCATCCACGCGGCTGCGCTGAGCTGGCGCAAAGCCTCGCGTTCAAGGCCGCCGGTGAAAATGGTTGCGAAGCGTGAGAGTTGAGATGAAATCGCTGGAGGAACATCGCGCGCCTCAAATGGCTCCTTATGGGTTCGACGCAGCAACACATGGTCAAAAAGTGGATCGGCGATTGCCTCATCTGCGATGAACCGGCACCGAGCCACGGGGCCATCTTCGCCATCAGGAAAGTGAGTGATGTTTACAGCATAGCCTTCCTGCGCAGCGGCCATCCGCATCAATTCGATAAAGCAACCCATGCCAATTGTAAGCTGGCGACCAAACGGATCAGTAACAGGTAGATCTCTCTCTTTATCGCGATGAATTGTGAGACCGTCATCGCCGTTCAGCTCTGCTAGCCAAGGCTGTCGATTGTGAGGATTTGGTGCGAGCAGCGCAAACGACAAAGCCCGCATGCGCATATCGTCAAAGTTTCCAGCATCTTGCCAAGCGGCGAGCGCTTTCGTTGGTGTGCGTGTGCTGATGAACGCACCAGCGGAACCGGCAGCGGCAACGACAACACCACCCCCTACCAGTGCGATAAATTTACGACGTGAGGTATTCATTCAATCTCTCCATATAGTTCTATATCGGACTATATGGTGCGATATCGTACCAGTCAAGCTTTAGTTCGATATCGCACTATTAAACACCCTGAACGCAGTCTGAACGGCCACCTCAGGGTTGGTTCAAACGCGTTGTGGCAAAACACAGCCATGATGATGAAGGGAAAGACCATGTGGATTGTTCGACGCTTTACGCTGATTTGCTGCCTGACGGCTTTGTTTGGCACCGGCATTGTCGCAATCATTCAGGAGGGCACGAGCCCCGCGCACTCGCTGCGCGTTGAAAATGCCACTCCCTGCGTATTTGTATCGCCGCAACGCTGCGGCCTGAACCTCGGCAAACGATAAGATGACCACGATGACCGTCAATACACGCAATACCATTCGAGGCGCTGTGCGCGTTTGCCTCTTTGCAGCACTGTTTTTGGTACCTGCCATCGGCATGGCCACCGCAGACCGTGCAGACAAAGGCGGCATGTCTGGTGCTGGTTTCGTGCTGTATGTGTCTGTAGTGCGGCCCTAGTGTTTCATAAAACTGTTGTTTGAGCGCACCTAGATTTCGACTATTGTAGCGTATGACACGCAAACTGATTGATTCACCCGCTGTAAACCCGCCAACCGAAGCAGATTTTCTGTTGCCCCCAAGCGTTGAGGCGCAAGAGTTTCACGACGCAAAATTAGCCGTCGCTGCATTACAGGCGCTCTATGAAAACTCGACCGCATTCTTGCGCGAGAAATTTCAGGAACTGAGCGAAAAAGGCGACCTGCCCACACGCTGCCGCGCATTCTACCCGCAGGTCTCGATCAAGATGGACACCTATGTCCCGGTCGACTCTCGGCTGGCCTTCGGGCATTTGGCGTCGCCTGGCCTCTACACAACGACGATTACCCGACCAGATTTGTTTGCCGACTATCTGGAAACGCAGTTGCGTTTGTTGATCGAAAACCACGGTGTACCCGTGACCGTGGCGCAATCAACGACCGCTATTCCGCTGCATTTCGCTTTTCTTGAGGGCACTTATGTTGAAAGCGACGCGGTGCAGACCATTACCCGGCCGCTGCGCGACTATTTCGATGTGCCGGATTTGACCATCACCAATGATGATATTGCCAATGGTGATTTTGAAGCCACCGAAGGTGAACCGCAGCCGCTGTCGCCTTTCACAGCGCAACGCGTCGACTACTCTCTGCACCGGCTGGCGCATTATACCGCCACCAGCCCATCGCATTTTCAAAACTTTGTTCTTTTCACCAACTACCAGTTCTACATGGACGAGTTTTGCGCCTATGCGCGTGCGCAAATCGCTGATCCGACCAGCGGCTACACACATTTCGTGGAACCGGGTAATGTCATCACCCGTGGCGGCGAGGATAAGCCCTATTGCGGCACCGAACCGGCACGCCTGCCGCAAATGAGTGCCTACCATCTGGTCCGGCCGGATAATGCCGGCATCACAATGGTCAATATCGGCGTCGGACCCTCAAACGCCAAGACTATTACAGACCATATTGCGGTGTTGCGGCCCCATGCCTGGCTGATGCTTGGCCACTGCGCTGGGCTTCGCAACTCGCAGGCGCTGGGCGACTATGTGCTGGCGCATGCTTATGTGCGCGAAGACAAGGTGCTGGATGATGATTTGCCGCTGAGTGTCCCCATTCCGCCGCTGGCGGAAGTTCAGGTGGCGCTGGAAGAAGCGGTAGGTGAAGTGACGGGACTGTCGGGCTATGAGCTCAAGCGCATCATGCGCACAGGCACGGTTGCCTCTATCGACAACAGAAACTGGGAGCTGCGCGACCAGCGCGGCCCGGTCAAGCGGCTTAGCCAATCGCGCGCGGTGGCACTCGATATGGAAAGCGCAACCATTGCTGCCAACGGCTTCCGCTTCCGCGTACCTTACGGCACACTGCTGTGCGTGTCAGACAAGCCGCTGCATGGCGAGTTGAAACTGCCGGGTATGGCAACCGCGTTCTACAAAACGCAAGTTGCCCAGCACCTCATCATCGGCATCCGCACAATGCAAAAGCTAAGCGAAATGCCTTCGGAGCGGCTGCACTCGCGCAAGCTGCGCAGCTTCTTTGAAACCGCTTTTCAATAATCGTCATGCCGCAATTGCCCAAATCGCTATCCCCGCTTCTGATTGGCGCCGCGTCGCTGATGTTTGCGGGTGGCTTGAACGGACTTATTTTGCCGGTGCGCGGCGCTATTGAAGGTTTCAGTCCCTTCTCGCTTGGTTTGCTGGGTGCGGGGTGGGCAACCGGCTTTATTATTGGCTGCCTGATTGTGCCGCGCACGGTGCGCCGGGTTGGCCACATCCGCACATTTGGCGCGTTGACCGCGTTGGCGGCCATTTCGATTTTGCTGTCGCTGCTGATCATGAGCCCTTGGGCCTGGGTGCCGCTCAGGGCCATTTCCGGCTTCTGCTTTGCGGGTGCGGCGCAGATTATGGAAAGCTGGCTTAATGAAAAATCTGACGCTGAAAGCCGGGGCAGCGTGTTTGGTGTGTATGCCATGGTCAATCTGGCATCCAATACGGCCGGCCAGATGGTTTTGCCGCTGGGCGATCCGTCGACCGAGGTTTTCTTTGTGCTTGGTGCGGTCTTTTACGCTTTGGCATTGCTGCCCACCGCGCTTTACGCCTCTCAGCAGCCCAACCCCCTGACTGAAGTCAATCTGGATTTGCCGAAACTGTGGCGCAATTCACCGATTGCGGTCGCCGGTGTTTTGCTGGTCGGCGTCGCCAATTCTGCCGTAGGCACCCTGGCCGCAGTCTATGGCAATGCGCTGGCGATGAGTGTGACGACAATCGCCGTTTTCGTGTCCGTTTTCCTGCTGGCTGGCGCCCTTGCACAAATGCCTGTCGGTGTGCTGTCTGACCGGATGGACCGGCGGCATGTGCTTGCAGGCGTCACGCTGGGCGCTATCGCAACGTCAGCGTTTTTCATTGCGGTGGCGCCGCGGGACATCGTTACCGTCATGATTGCCGCTGCTGTTTTGGGTGCCTGCATTCACGTGATGTATCCGCTGCTGGTCAACCACGCCAATGACCATGCGCCCGACGGAGACTTCTTGCGGACCTCTGGCGGCTTGTTGCTGATGTTCGGCGTTGGCTCCATCATCGGTCCACTGATTGCCGGTGCTGCGATGAGCCTGAGCGGGCCTGAAGGCTTGTTCATGACGCTGGTCGGCGCTCATATCTGCCTGTTGG
>JBAUIL010000104.1:0-8686 GCA_049682915.1 Ahrensia sp.
ACTTCTTTTTCCAGCGCGAACTTGCTTTCCAGCGGGCGGGATTGTTGCGAAGCCCAGGCGCCGATGCGACTGCCGCGGGCGCGTGAATTATAATATTCGTCGGCTTCGGCATCATCAACGATTGTGACCTCACCGCGTATGCGCACTTGGCGGCGCAGCGACTTCCAGTGAAAGCACATGGCGGCTTTCATCGACGCCAGAATTTCGGTGCCCTTCTGGCTCTCAAAATTGGTGTAAAAAACAAAGCCCCGCTCATCGAAGCCCTTCAACAGCACCATGCGCACATTTGGCAGCCCGTCAGCGTCGACCGTTGCCAGCGACAGAGCGTTGTGATCTTCCGGCTCAGATGCCTTGGCGTCCTCCATCCACTGCGAAAACAGCGCAAACGGGTCCGTCGCATCCATAAAGTTACCGGATTTTAACCATTCAAGTGACATGGTGGTGCCTTGGGTAAAGGGGTCGTTCGGTGCGTATCTGTGCGTTTCACAGTCTGTCGTCAACAGTTGAACGTTGCTTTGTTGTCTGTGTGACAATCAGCGCGCTGGCTGGCTGCGCGATGGGCGGCAACGCCATCGACAGCGCTACAACTGTTTCTTCCATCACCATGGCCGAACCAGCACCAACCATTGCTGTTGATCCGTTTGGTGCGCCGGACGCAACCGACGAACGCACCACAGACCGCTTGTTGGACGAAGATACATTACGGCTGGCAGTCACAACGGCAGACCTGAATGCCATTCCCGTCGACGGCTTGGGTTGGGCGAGTGCTGCCACCGGCGCTTCGGGCAAGATTACCAATATTGTTGAAAGCAAATCCGACGGTGTGACCTGCCGTTCTTTCTCGGCCAGTCGCCAGGCCTATGATGGCTTGACCGCCTACACCGGCGAAGTGTGCCTGGACCCGCGCAGCGGCTGGTGGACACGCGCGCTCGAGCCGATCAGCTAAATGTGCCGCCAAGCGGCCTGCCTACTTCCATTTGTCAGACCGCGCGCCCATATGAAGCCTGAATAAGTCTTAGTTTTCAGCTTCAGGGGTTCTGTGTTCCATGCGCGATCCATACACTGTGTTGGGTGTGGCAAAATCTGCCAGCGACAGCGAGATCAAGAGCGCTTTCCGCAAGCTTGCCAAAAAATACCATCCAGACACCAACCGCGACGACCCCAAAGCCAAAGAACGCTTTTCGGAGATTTCACGCGCCAATGAGATTGTCGGCGACCCCGAAACACGCAAGAAATTTGATCGCGGTGAAATAGACGCTGAGGGCAAGGAAACCTTTGGGGCCTACCCCGGTGGCAATCCATTTACAGGCTTTGACGGGTTTGACCCGCGTGCCGGTGCCCGGCGCAGCCAGCGCGGCGGTGGCGGCGGCGGCATGAACCCCGAAGACATTCTCAACACCATGTTCGGCGGTGGGCTTGGTAGCATGGGGCGCGGTGGTCAGGGCGGCGGTAGCCCTTTTGACCAGATGTTCGGCGACAGGCCCGGCGGCCAACCGCGCCAGGCGCAGCCGTCCAAAGGCAAAGACATCGAGTTGCCGCTGCACATCAGCGTTGAGCAGGCGATCAAGGGCGGCAAGGCGAAACTCAGCCTGCCCGATGGCCGCACAATCGCGGTCAATGTGCCCGATTACGTTGAAGAAGGCCAAACCATCCGCCTGAAGGGCCAAGGCGCGGCAGGCCCGGCAGGTCATCGTGGTGACGTACTGGCCAAGGTTTCAATCAAGCCAAACGATGACGCCATGCGCGTTGAAGGCCGCAAATTGATCGTCGACTTTGATGTGCCACTTGGTGTCGCAGTTACCGGCGGCAAAGTGGCTTTGACCACGCCAGACGGCAAAATCGCTGTCAAAATTGAGCCATGGACCGACTCCGGCCATGCCATGCGCATCAAAGGGCGTGGTCTTCCCTTGAAAAAAGGCGGCCGGGCAGACCTTGTTGCGATCATACGCATCAAGCTGGACGACGACCATAAATCGGCCCTAGAGCGGCTTTTTGAGACTGACCAAGGCTGAAATTGCATAAAGCTGTGGCTGCACAACACACATAATTGTGGGTGCTTGATAGGTGTATCGCACTGTGCGATAGGCAATTAACTTTTTCTATTTGGAGTAGCGGGATGAGCACGGGCAGCGACCTGATGAAAGGCAAGCGCGGGCTGATTATCGGCCTTGCAAACAATAAGTCGATGGCGTGGGGCATTGCGAAAGCCTGCTCCGAGCAAGGCGCGGAATTGGCTTTGACGTATCAGGGCGACGCGTTGAAAAAACGCGTTGAGCCGCTGGCTGCCGAGCTGGGCGCGATTGTGCCCGGCCATCTCGACGTTACCGATGCGGCCAGCATGGACGCCGTGTTCGCGCATTTGCAAAAGGTTTGGGGCCGCTTGGATTTCGTGGTTCACGCGGTGGCTTTTTCCGACAAGGACGAATTGACCGGCCGCTATGTGGAAACATCGCACGCCAATTTCATGAAGACGATGGATGTGTCGGTCTATTCCTTCACCGACATTGCACGGCGCGCGGAACCGATGATGACCAATGGCGGCTCGATGATTACGCTGACCTATTATGGCGCGGAGCGCGTGATGCCCCATTACAACGTCATGGGTGTTGCAAAGGCAGCACTGGAAGCAAGCGTGCGTTATCTGGCTGTTGATCTGGGCAAGAAAAATATCCGCGTCAACGCACTGTCTGCCGGTCCGATCAAAACACTGGCTGCGTCCGGCATTGGTGATTTCCGCTACATTTTGAAATGGAACGAGTATAACTCGCCCTTGCGCAAAACCGTGACCATTGAAGAAGTGGGTGACAGCGCTCTGTATCTGCTGTCAGACCTGTCGCGGGCCGTCACAGGCGAAACGCACCATGTGGACTCCGGCTACCATGTGGTTGGCATGAAAGCGGTGGACGCGCCCGACATCTCCAAAAGCTGAGGCGCATCATGATCCGGCCCAAAGTGCCGTTCTATCTGATCAGACATGGCGAAACGGACTGGAACCGCGAGGAGCGGTTTCAAGGCCAGACTGATATTGCCATGAATGCCAATGGCCGGGCGCAGGCAAGCGCCAATGGCAAATTGTTGGCGCAGGCGGTGAGCGATTGGAGCCAGTGGCGCTTTTTTGCCAGTCCGCTGGGGCGGACACGTGAGACGATGGAGCTTATGCGCGCCGCCATCGGCTTGCCCCCACAAGACTACTCAACCGACCGGCGGCTGATCGAACTGACCTTCGGCGATTGGGAAGGCCACACACTATCAGAGTTGGAAACGACGATCCCCGAGGCTGTATCAGAGCGCCAAAACCACAAATGGGATTATCGCCAACCAAATGGGGAAAGCTATGCCGACGGCATGGTGCGTGTGGCACCATTTTTTGCCGAACTCGACCAGCCGACCATCATTGTTACCCATGGTGGCATTGTCCGCATTGTGCGGCAGTTGGTTGAAGGTTTGGGCTTTAATGAGGCCGCCGGGCAGGCAGTGCCGCAGGATCAGCTCTATTATTTTGATGGCGAAACAGGCGGCTACCTTTAGGGTCAGGACCTAAGCATCCGGCGGGTGATTAGTCGATCTGTTCCATGTCGGTGACCATCAGCGCGCCGTTTACATCGTCATAGGCCAGCGCCACGCGCATGCCTTCGCCGATCAATGAAATATCGAACTCGGCGGGCAGCGTGTAGGTTTTGCCATCATCCAGCGCCATGGTGTAATTGCTGGCATTAATTGATGCGATGGTGCCTTCGGCGTCATCGGCCATGGCGTGACCAACGATCAAAAATGCTGGCGCTAAAATGGCGATCAAAAGGCGTTTCATAGAATGCTCCCTGGCTCGGTCTGTCTTCAGTTGTGCGCATCTATTGCGGCATATTCAAGATCAAGCTTTGACTGAACGGTGGTTTTGTTGCGGCAGCGCTTTGCAATCGAGACAACCTCATTTACATGGGTGCGCAACCAACAGGAACTGTCCATGTCACACAACAGCTTTGGCCATTTATTTCGGGTAACCACATGGGGTGAAAGCCATGGGCCGGCGCTCGGCTGTGTGATTGACGGTTGCCCGCCCGGCATCGAATTCACCGTCGCCGACATTCAGGCGCAACTTGACCGCCGCAAACCCGGCCAATCGAAGTTCACCACCCAGCGCCGCGAGGCTGATGAAGTCGAAGTGCTGTCCGGTGTACTGCCCGACGGCGACACACTCGTCACCACCGGCACGCCGATCTCGATGATGATCCGCAACACAGACCAACGCTCCAAAGACTATGGTGATATCGCCAACCGCTACCGGCCCGGCCATGCGGACTACACCTATGACGTCAAATATGGCCTGCGGGACTATCGCGGCGGCGGGCGGTCTTCTGCGCGCGAGACGGCGGCACGTGTGGCCGCCGGTGCCTTGGCAATGAAAGTGGTGCCGGGCCTAAAGGTGCGTGCCGCGCTGGTGGCTATGGGCACCGAGGATATCGACCGCGCCAATTGGGACTGGGATCAGGTGGAGCAGAACCCGTTTTTCTCACCTGATGCCGCGTCCGTTGAGCGCTTTGCGACCTATCTTGACGCCATCCGCAAGGATGGATCATCAGTTGGTGCGCTGATCGAGGTGGTCGCCGATGGCGTGCCCGCAGGCATCGGCGCACCGGTCTACGCTAAGCTCGACCAGGACATCGCGTCCAACCTGATGAGCATCAATGCCGTCAAAGGCGTCGAGATTGGAAACGGCTTTGAAGCAGCGCGGATTACCGGGCCGGAAAATGCCGATGAAATGCGCATGGTGGACGGCAAGCCGGTGTTTTTGTCCAACAAGGCGGGCGGCGTTTTGGGCGGCATCGCCACGGGTGAGCCATTGGTCGCGCGTATGGCCATCAAACCCACCTCCTCCATGCTGACGCCCACCCAATCCGTCACGCGCGACGGCCAGGAAGTCGATGTCGTCACGAAAGGCCGCCACGACCCGTGTGTGGGCATCCGTGCCGTGCCAATTGCCGAAGCCATGGTCGCCTGCACCGTCGCTGATCACTATCTGCGCCATCGCGGCCAGACCGGAAGAATTTGAAAGCCACACCATGCCTTATTATCAAGCCAAAGTCGTTGAAGCGATCCGTGCGTTTGAAGCCGGTGAGATGGTCGTTGTCATGGATGATGACGACCGCGAAAACGAAGGCGATCTGATTGTTGCAGCGGTCCACTGCACGCCGGAGAAAATGGCGCTGATCGTGCGCCATACATCGGGCATCGTCTGTGCGCCGATGACAGCGGACCAAGCCAAGCGGCTCAACCTGTCGCCCATGGTCGCCGTTAATGAAGACGCCAAGGCCACCGCCTTCACCGTGACCGTTGATTATAAACATGGCACGACCACCGGCATTTCGGCAGAAGACCGTACTGCCACGGTGCGCAATCTGGCCAACCCGAATGCGGGCGCTGATGATTTTACCCGGCCCGGCCATGTGTTTCCGCTGGTGGCGCGCGAAGGCGGCGTGTTGATGCGGTCCGGCCACACAGAAGCCGCGGTGGATTTATGTAAGCTGGCAAATCTGCCGGCCGTCGGCGTGATCGGTGAATTGGTCAATGATGACGGTACGGTGATGCGCGGCCCGCAGGTGTCTGCCTTTGCGCAAGAGCATGGCCTGAAAGAGGTCTCCGTCGCCGACCTGATCGCCTATCGCCAGCGCAAGGAAACGCTGGTGGAGCGCGGTTCACGCTCTGAGGTGCAAACCGTGTGCGGCAGCGCGATTGCCCACACCTACACCCTGCCTTGGGATCCGATGCAGCACGTGGCGCTGGTTGTCGGCGACATTCGCGACGGGGTTGATATTCCCGTACGTCTGCATCTGGAAAGCGTGATTGACGATGTTTTTGGTGCCACCTGTGAGCCGTCAAACATCTTGAAGCAGATGGTCGATGAGCACGGGCGCGGTGTGGTTGTCTATCTGCGCGAAGGTTCGGTGGGTGTGGCACGCCACAATAGCCGCCCGCAATCCGAAGCGCACCAGCAGGCCGTTGAGCGCGAAACCGAATGGCGCGAGATTGGCCTTGGCGCACAGATTTTGCGCGATCTCGGCATCGCGTCGATCCGGCTCTATTCCACCCGCGAACGCCGCTACATCGGGCTTGAAGGCTTCGGCATCGAAATCACCGCCACACAGACGCTGGCCTGAGTTCTGCTCGCGATAGTGTGACCGGCCAACCGGTTGACGCTGACCGCCACCGATGATGAAACCACGCTTCGTGTTTTCATCATAAAGGCTACAAAGAATGATCCATCCATCGGCAAAGGCGCTGACGCGTACCGTCGCGCTAACGATAATGTGGGCGCTAGGCGTCCATGGTGCGCTTGCACAATCGGTCACCGCATTGGCGACCGAGGGCGACGTGACCGCTGTCGTGCAAACCCCCGCCGGATCATTCATCGAGACGACACGCGGCACATTCCGGTTGAGTGCAGGTGCGTGCGATGCGGGCATGTGTGTGAAACCCGATGTAATCCGCGGTCTGGCGCCGCGCGCACCGGAAGGCGCCCTGCCCGACGGCAGTGTGGCGACAGCCGCGACGGGTGACATTCGCCGCGCCTGGTTTGGCCGCCCGACCACCCGCTATGCCCATGGCGTGCTGGGTGACGCGGTGGAAGCGGGATCATTGATTGCCCAACGCGCTGATGGTTCGTCGGTTGAAGTGGTGTTGCCGGACGCGCAGGTGTTTGAAGACATCACGCCGCGCCTGTATGATTTCGGCGGTGACGGACGCAATGAAATCGTCGTCATCCGTGCTTCAAACACCGGCGGCGGTGCGGTGGTGGTCTACGGCATCAATGAGGCCGGTGAATTGGCAATCGTCGCCGAAAGCGCGGAAAACGGGCGGCCCAACCGCTGGCTGAATATCGCTGGCATCGCCGGTGATACGGTCTATTTTGTGCGCACACCCCACATAGGCGGGCGGCTGGCGACACTGACGGTCACAGGCGGCACCGTGACGGCCAAGGATGATATTCTGACGGGTGTTTCCAACCACCTTATCGGCAGCCGCGAGCTTGGTTTGAGTGCCTTTCTTGAAGGCAACGCAGGCAGGGATTTGTTCATTCCCACCCAAGCCCGCACATCGTTGCGCGCCATTGGCGGCAAATATAATGATGTCGCTTTGCCCGGCAAAATTGACAAGGCGATCATCGCAGTTGGCAACACTTTGGTAACCGCAACCGAAGACGGTCAATTGCTGGTGATCCGTCCATAGAGGCGCATGAAATCGGGGGGAAACTTGGTGGCAGACGGCGCAGCGGCTGGCAGTCGGGCGCGGATGCGATTAGCATTTGGCCATGACAACCCGATATTACGAACACAGCGTTTTCAAAGACCATGTGACACCGCCCGGCCATCCGGAGCGGGTGGACCGGCTGCGCGCACTGGATGAAATCATCGCGACCGACAGTTTTAACGGTCTGGACCGGCACGAAGCGCCGCGTGCACCTGACGAAGCTGTGCTGCTGGCGCATCCCGAATCGTTTCTGGAAAAAGTGCTGGCATCCATTCCTGATGAGGGCCTGACACAGGTGGATGGTGACACCTATGTGGGGCCGCATTCATTTGAAGCGGCGCTGCATGGTGCGGGTGCCGCAATGGCGGGCGTAGACGGTGTTTTTGCGGGCACATTCGACAATTGTTTTGTCGCATCGCGCCCGCCGGGCCACCACGCGGAAAAGCAGACTGCCATGGGTTTTTGCCTGTTTAACAATGTGGCAATTGCGGCGCGCCACGCCCAGCGTGCCCACGGGGCCGACCGCGTTGCGATTGTGGACTTCGACGTCCATCACGGTAACGGCACGCAGGATATTTTCTGGGACGATCCGAGCGTCTTGTTTTGCTCAACCCACCAGATGCCGCTTTACCCCGGTTCCGGCGCGAAAGGTGAAACCGGTGAACATGGCACGATATGCAATGCACCCTTGGCACCGGGCGACGGTTCCGATCAGTTTCGTGAAGCCTTTAAAAGCCGCGTGTTGAAAGCCGTTATCGGCTTTGAGCCGGATCTGATCGTCATTTCGGCGGGTTTTGACGCCCATTATCGCGACCCGCTGGCGCAGATCAATCTGGAAGACAATGACTTTGATTGGGTCACGGCCCGGGTGATGGAACTGGCCAATAAGTTTTGTGACGACCGGGTGGTGAGCGTGCTGGAAGGCGGCTATGACCTGAAGGGACTGGCCGGCGGCGCGGGTGCCCACATTCAAAGATTGATGCGAGGATAATATGAGCGAAAACCAGACAACCGATATCGCCACGATGTCCTTTGAGGATGCGCTGGCACGGCTGGAGCAAATTGTTAGCCAGTTGGAGCGTGGTGACGTGCCACTGGAAAAATCAATCGAGATTTACGAGCAAGGCGAAGCACTGCGCGCGCGCTGCGATGTGCTGCTGCAAAAGGCGGAAGCCAAAATCGAAAAAATTCGTCTGGCGCGCGACGGCACGCCGCAAGGCACGGAACCGCTCGATCAGTGAACACTGTGTTGTTTACTGTTCACATTTACACAACGCACAGCTGATCGCATGATGGCTCCGAAAAGGAGTACTGTGTGATGAGCTTTTTTCCCGGCAAAGACCCTGAAGCAGGCGATGCGTTTGCCTGCAATGCTGTTGAACATCTGATCATTCCCAACGCCAAAGATCTCGGCAACTTTCAGGTACGCCGGGCGCTGCCTTCG
>JBAUIL010000105.1:0-2965 GCA_049682915.1 Ahrensia sp.
ACGAATTTTTCACCGGCGTCGTCTTGGGCATACAGCTCGGCATAGGCGCGCAGGATGGAGTTTGAGCCGAACACCAAGTCAGTGCTGGTCGCGGTCCATTTGACAGTGCCGGTTGTGCGGTCCTTGATCTCGTACGTGCCGTCTTTGACCGGTTTCCACTCATTGCCCATGTCGGTCAGGTTGACGAAGAAATCGTTGGTCAACTGGCCGGGCTTGTCGGTAAACACGCCGTGCTTATTGCCGCCATGGTTGGCGTCCATCGCTCGCATGCCGCCGAGCAGCACTGTCATTTCAGGACCGGTCAGGCCCATCAATTGCGCACGGTCGAGAAGCATCTCTTCGGGCTTCGCCGCATAGGTGGATTTTTCCCAGTTGCGGAAACCATCCGCCATTGGCTCCAAGCAGTCAAACGCATCGGCATCGGTCATCTCCTCGGTCGCGTCACCACGGCCCGGTGCAAACGGCACCGTCACATCGTGACCAGCCGCTTTAGCGGCATGTTCGATGCCGACATTACCGGCTAGCACAATCACGTCCGCCAGCGACGCGCCATGCTCGGCAGCGATGGGCTCCAACACACCCAGCACGCGCGCCAGACGGTCGGGCTCATTGCCAGCCCAGTCTTTTTGCGGGGCCAGGCGGATGCGGGCACCATTGGCACCACCGCGCAGATCGGAGCCGCGAAAAGTGCGTGCAGAATCCCAGGCGGTTGTGACCATGTCCTGCAACGACAGACCGGAAGCCGCGATGGCTTTCTTGACCGCGTCAACGTCATAGTCGGTTGAACCAGCAGGGATCGGGTCTTGCCAGATCAGATCTTCGCTTGGCGCTTCAGGACCGAAATAGCGGACTTTCGGGCCCATATCGCGGTGGGTCAGTTTGAACCAGGCGCGGGCGAATACGTCAGAGAAGTAAGCGTGGTCGGCGTAAAACTTCTCCATATATTCGCGGTAGGTCGGGTCTTCCTTCATGGCGATGTCGGCGTCTGTCATCATTGGCATGACGCGCTTTGTCGGGTCGGAAGCGTCGACCGGCATATCTTCTTCAGAAATACCAATCGGCTGATACTGCTTGGCACCGGCAGGCGATGTTGTCAGTTCCCAGTCATATTTCAGCAGCAGGTGCATGTAGCCATTGTCCCACTTGGTGGGGTTGGTGGTCCATGCGCCTTCAATGCCCGATGTGATGGCCTTGCTTGCAACGCCGCCCTGGTGCGGGTTGATCCAGCCCATGCCCTGGTTTTCGATGGCTGCCGCTTCCGGCTCAGCGCTCAAATAGCCAGCGTCGCCATTGCCATGTGCTTTACCGATTGTGTGGCCACCGGCGGCCAGTGCCGCGGTTTCCTCATCATTCATCGCCATGCGTGCAAATGTGATGCGGATGTGCTCGGCAGTGAGTTTCGGGTCCGGCACGCCGTTGATGCCTTCGGGGTTCACATAGATCAGGCCCATGTGCACAGCGGAAAGCGGGTTTTCCAACGAAGCCGCTTCTTTGATGTTGCCGTAGCGGTTTTCAGATGGTGCGAGGAACTCGTCTTCCGCACCCCAATAGACATCTTCTTCCGGTGCCCAACGGTCTACGCGGCCAAACGAGAAACCGAATGTTTTCAAGCCAGCAGCTTCATAACCGATGTTACCAGCGAGCACGATCAGGTCGGCCCATGAAATTTTGTTGCCGTATTTCTTTTTCACCGGCCACAACAGGCGGCGCGCTTTATCCAAGCTGGCATTGTCCGGCCAAGAGTTGAGCGGTGCAAACCGGATCATGCCCGCGCCCGCGCCACCACGACCGTCTTGCAGGCGGTATGTGCCCGCCGCATGCCACGCCAAGCGCACCATGAAACCGGCATAGGTGCCATAGTCGGCAGGCCACCAAGGCTGGCTGTCGTTCAACAGGGCGTGCAAATCCGCTTTCAACGCGTCAACATCGAGTTTTTTCAGCTCTTCGCGATAGTTGAAATCCGGACCCATCGGGTCGGGGCTCACGCCGTGCTGATGCAAAATGCCGGTGTTGAGTGTTTTTGGCCACCAGTTCATCACCGCGCTGTCGCGTGATGTAACCGAGCCGTGCATGATCGGGCATTTGCCCTTTTTGTCGACCATAGCGTCCATGGAATTCTCCCTTTTGTGTTGGCGTTTGCGTGTGTTTCGCCCGTTTGAGCTATAATTTCAAATTGTTATTTCTAATTATTACGATAAGATGACATTATCATGTTCACAATTAAGCAGATGACCTATTTCGATGCGCTGGCGCGCGAACGCCATTTTGGCCGCGCTGCGGATGCGGCATCGGTTACCCAACCAGCCTTGTCTGCTCAAATAGCTGAAATGGAGCGGCTGGCCGGACAATCAATATTCGAGCGCAAGCGCGGTGGCGTTCTCTTGACTGAGTTCGGCGCGCAGTTGCTGCCGCTGGTGCGCGCCATTTTGGAGCAGGTGCGCCAGCTCAGCGATATTGCCGCCAATGCGCACAATGCAACCGCCCGCACGCTGCGGCTGGGCATGATCCCGACGGTGGCACCTTATTTGTTGCCCTTAGTGCTGCCAGCGCTTGCACAATCCAACCCGTCCTTGACGCTGAAAGTGCGCGAAGCGGTGACCGAGACACTGGTGTCTGAACTGCGCGATGGTGCGCTGGACGCCATTATTGCCGCCAGTCCGATCGCTGAAAGTGGTCTTGTTGAAGTCGATTTGTTCGATGACCGGTTTTTCATCGCATCCTCCACCAACATGACCGATGTGCTCACCTCGCCCATGACGCAGGATGCGGTGGCGCTGGATCGGCTGTTGCTGTTGGATGAAGGCCACTGCCTGCGCGACCAGGCGCTTGCGGTATGCGCAGCCAGCGGCGGCAAGCAATTGGTCAATTTCGGCGCCACATCGCTGACCACCCTGCTGCAAATGGTCAGCAACGGCATGGGCATGACGCTGCTGCCCGAGATCGCGCTGCCGGCTGAAACGCGCGG
>JBAUIL010000106.1:0-1621 GCA_049682915.1 Ahrensia sp.
GACTCGGTCGAATTGACCATGCGTGGCCACTGCTATGACGCGATTGTCGGTCTGGCGGGCTGCGATAAATCATTGCCCGGCATGATGATGGCGATGGTACGCCTCAATGTGCCATCTGTTTTCATCTATGGTGGCTCCATTTTGCCCGGTAATTTCCGTGGTGAACAGGTTACTGTGCAAAACGTGTTTGAAGCGGTTGGCATGCACTCCGTCGGCAAAATGAGCGACGAAGACCTGCAAGAGCTGGAGCAGGTGGCTTGCCCGTCTGCCGGTTCATGCGGTGCGCAATTTACAGCCAACACCATGGCGACTGTTGCCGAAGCGATTGGTTTGGCGCTGCCTTACTCGTGCGGTGCACCTGCGCCTTACGAAATCCGCGACAAGTTTTCTTATGCGTCAGGCGAGAAGGTGATGGAGCTGATCGCCCGCAACATCCGTCCGCGCGATATCGTCACCCGCAAGTCGCTGGAAAATGCGGCTGCGGTTGTAGCGGCCTCGGGTGGCTCCACCAATGCGGCGTTGCACTTGCCTGCGCTGGCGCATGAATGCGGCATCGAGTTCGATCTGTTTGATGTCGCCGAGATATTCAAAAAGACGCCGTATATCGCCGATTTGAAGCCAGGTGGCAAATATGTCGCCAAGGATATGTTTGAAGCCGGCGGTATTCCGCTTTTGATGAAAACACTGTTGGACCATGGCTATCTGCATGGCGACTGCATGACCGTGACTGGCCGTACTTTGGCCGAAAACATGGCGCATGTTGCATGGAATCCGAAACAGGATGTTGTCTATCCCGCCGATCAGCCGCTGACCAAGACCGGTGGCGTTGTCGGCCTTCGTGGCAATCTGGCGCCAGACGGTGCGATTGTGAAAGTCGCGGGCATGAAAAACCTGACGTTCTCAGGTCCGGCTCGATGCTTTGAAAGTGAAGAAGAGTGTTTTGAAGCGGTGCGTACCGGTGCGTTTGAAGAGGGCGAAGTGCTCGTCATTCGCTACGAAGGCCCCAAAGGGGGCCCCGGCATGCGCGAAATGCTGTCGACGACGGCCGCGCTTTATGGCCAGGGCATGGGCGACAAGGTGGCGCTGATTACCGATGGCCGCTTCTCCGGCGCAACGCGTGGCTTCTGTATCGGCCATGTTGGCCCTGAAGCAGCGATAGGTGGCCCGATTGGCCTGCTGCGCGACGGTGATGTGATTTCAATCGATGCTAATGAAGGCACGATTGACGTGGCGCTGAGCGATGACGAACTCGCTGCACGCCGCAAAGAATGGAAACCACGCGAAACCGACTACACGTCGGGCGTGATTTGGAAATACGCCCAAACGGTTGGCAATGCGCGCTATGGTGCGGTGACCCATCCCGGCGGCGCAAAGGAAAAACAGTGTTACGCCGATATCTGATATCACAAGGCAAAATCATCCGCCGTTCCGGTGTCGCGCTCATGGTGAGCGCGGCAACCATGGCGGCGTCTGTGCCGGTTGCGCAGGCGTTTGACGAGACCGAGCCAACAGTTCGCGGCAACGTCACGGCAATTTTCAAGTTTGGTTTTTTTGCCGAGAAGAAAGGCAATAAGGGCGAGGCTGTGGAAGCCTACCGCGATGCGGCCCGTCAGGGCCACAA
>JBAUIL010000107.1:0-1781 GCA_049682915.1 Ahrensia sp.
GACGCTGTGCGCATGGGTGCGGAAACATTCCACACGCTCAAGAAGAACCTCTCGAAAGCCGGGCACAACACATCGGTGGGTGACGAGGGCGGCTTTGCGCCGAACCTCGGCAGCGCAACCGAGGCGCTCGACTTCATCATGACCTCGATTGAAAACGCAGGCTACAAGCCCGGTGAAGACATGTTCATCGCGCTGGATTGCGCGGCGTCGGAGTTCTTCAAGAACGGTGTCTATGACTATGAAGGCGAGGGCGTGAAGCGCACGCCGGACGAGCAAGCCGCTTACCTTGCTAAGCTGGCACAAGACTACCCGATCATTTCCATCGAAGACGGCATGGACGAAGATGACTGGGACGGCTGGAAAGCGCTGACCGACATGGCCGGTAAAACCTGCCAGCTGGTCGGCGATGATTTGTTTGTCACCAACACCAAGCGCCTGTCAGACGGCATTGCCAAGGGTGTGGCCAACTCCATCCTCGTCAAAGTCAACCAGATCGGCACGCTGACCGAAACGCTGGAAGCGGTGGAGATGGCGCACAAGGCACGCTATACCGCCGTTATGTCGCACCGCTCGGGCGAGACAGAAGACGCAACAATTGCCGACTTGGCGGTTGCCACCAATTGCGGCCAAATCAAAACCGGCTCGTTGGCGCGCTCAGACCGGATGGCGAAATACAATCAGCTGATCCGCATTGAGGAAGAGCTGGGCAACCAGGCACGCTTTGCAGGGCGCTCTATTCTGCGCGGCTAGTTCCCCTCCGATTTCACCAATTTGGGCCGTGTGATTGATTTCGCACGGCCTTTTTACATTTTAGGGCTGCCTTAACCTTAGGCTGTTAGCTTCTGTTTACGGTGTTTTCCGTGAGTGTCAGTCTTCAAGGTTTTGCGTATTATGTGGACGCGTCATCGCAAACAGTCCCGTCTCCGATTATTGATTATCCCAGTGTTCGCAGTTGCGGTGCTGGGTTATTTTGCGTTTCATGCTTTTCACGGCTCTTACGGGCTGCTGGCGACGGAAGGTTATGAGCGCGAATTGGCGGATGCGCAGGCTGTGGCCGCGTCGCTGCAAGCGCAAGTTGACTGGCTTGAACGCAGGACTATGCTGCTTCGTGATGGTTCACTTGAGCACGACATTTTGGACGAGCAGGCCCGGCGTACGCTGGGTTTAACCCGCGCCAATGAGATTGTTTTGCTGCATAGCAACAATTAACTTGATTTGAGTTAATTTTGCTTTTTTCTATATTTTTTATAGACTTATTGCATAGCTATTATGCCATTTTCGCTCTTGTCTGCAGGCTGCGCATTGCTAGAATGCCGTCACGCAAAATGGTGAGGATCAAGCTACATGGCAACACGCTCCAAAAAGCCCAGCGCCGCGAAAAAGGCTGCTGACGCAAAAGTTTCAATGACACCGCCGGGCCCGGCCAATTTTACCAAAGAGGAAGAGCTGAAGGCCTATCGCGATATGCTTTTGATCCGCCGCTTTGAAGAAAAAGCGGGTCAGCTTTACGGTATGGGTCACATTGGCGGGTTTTGTCATCTCTACATCGGTCAGGAAGCGGTCGTTACCGGTATGCAAATGGCGCTGATCGAAGGTGATCAGGTGATCACCGCCTATCGCGATCATGCGCACATGCTGGCCACCGGCATGGAAAGCCGGGGCATCATGGCAGAGCTGACCGGCCGCAAAGACGGCTATTCGCGCGGCAAGGGCGGCTCGATGCACATGTTCTCTAAAGAAAAGCACTTCTATGGCGGCCACGGCATTGTCGGCGCGCAGGT
>JBAUIL010000108.1:0-3961 GCA_049682915.1 Ahrensia sp.
TCGGCGGCCTGCACAGCATCTCCATCGTGTGCGCGCACGCGTGCGGCGCAATATTTGAACTCAGGAATTTTGCCGAACGGATCAAGCTTCGGGTTGGTCAGCGCATTGGCAGGGCTTTCATTGAAGCAAAACGGAATGAAGATCATGCCATCGGCCACTTCGCGGTCTTCTCGCAGCACCGCTTTGATCGTGCCGCGCCGCGTTTCAACGTCGATCAACTGCCCGGCGGTGAAATGCTGCTTGGCGATCTCGCGCGGGTTCATCGCCGCAATGCCCTCCGGCTCGATATCATCGAGAACCGTCGCCCGCCGCGTCATCGCACCGGTGTGCCAATGTTCGAGCAACCGACCGGTGGTCAGCACCAGTGGAAATTCGTCGTCAGGCACTTCATCGGGCGGCAGCAGATCAGCAGGCACGATTTTGCCGCGCCCGTCAGCGGTGGGAAAACCATCGTCAAAAATGACATCGCGCCCGACACCCGTCTCGCCATCCAGCGGATAGGTGACGCAATCCTCGTCGAGCAGTTTCTGCCACGTGATGCCCTTGAGCGATGGCATGTGTGAGGCCATTTCGGAGTAGATTTCGCCGACATCGCCGTAGCGCCAATCAAGCCCGATGCGGTTGGCGAGCTCAACAATCAATTCCCAGTCCTGGCGCGCGTCACCGGGCGGCGAAACGGCGGCACGGCCCAGTTGCACCTGCCGGTTGGTGTTGGTGAAGGTGCCAAGTTTCTCGGCATGCGCAGAAGCGGGCAGCACCACATCGGCATGCCAACAGGTTTCGGTGAGGAAAATGTCCTGCACCACCAGATGCTCCAGCTTGGCGAGCGCGGCGCGCGCATGGTGCTGGTCAGGGTCACTCATGGCCGGGTTTTCGCCCATAATATACATGCCCTTGATTTCATCGGCATGCACCGCATCCATGATCTCGACAACCGTCAGCCCCTTTTTCGGGTCAAGCGCCCGGCCCCATTCATCTTCCATCCGCGCGCGGATGTCTGGGTTTTCGACCAGCTGATAGTCGGGGAACATCATCGGAATAAGCCCGGCGTCGGACGCGCCTTGCACATTGTTTTGTCCCCGCAGCGGGTGCAGGCCCGTGCCGGGCCGACCTACATGACCGGTCGTCAGCGCCATCGCTATCAGGCACCGCGCATTGTCTGTGCCATGGGTGTGTTGCGACACGCCCATACCCCAGAATATGATGGATCGCTCCGCCGTGGCATAGGTGCGCGCAACATCGCGCAACATCTCAGCCGATACGCCGCACACCTCGCTCATCGCTTCGGGCGAGAAGTCTTTGACCTTGTCCTTCAGTGCTTCAAAACCAGATGCATTGGCCTGGATATATTGCGCGTCATACAGCTCTTCGTCGACAATCACGTGCAAAATCGCGTTCAGCATCGCCACATCGGAGCCAGGTTTAAACTGCACCGCGTGCGATGCATGACGCATCAAATCCTGCTTGCGCGGGTCCATGACGATCAGCTTGGTGCCGCGTTTCGCCGCCTGCTTCAGGTAAGTCGCCGCCACAGGATGGTTCGTGGTTGGCCGCGCACCGATCACGATCACACAGTCCGACTTCATCGCATCGGTGAATGGTGCCGAGACGGCACCGGACCCCACACCTTCCAGCAGCGCCGCCACCGATGACGCATGGCAAAGCCGTGTGCAATGGTCAACATTGTTGGTGCCGAAGCCTTGGCGCACCAGCTTCTGGAACAGATAGGCTTCTTCGTTAGAGCCTTTGGCCGAACCAAAACCCGCGAGCGCACCACCGCCATCACGGTCGCGAATCTTTGCCAAACCATCGGCAGCTTTGGCCATGGCTTCGTCCCACGTCGCTTCGCGGAAAATGTCGCTGACCTGCATGAAGCGCATGTCGATATCGCCCGCTTTTGGCGCATCATCACGGCGGATCAGCGGCTTGGTCAGCCGCTCATCGGAATGGATGTAGTCATAACCAAACCGGCCTTTAACGCACAACCGGTTCTCATTGGCAGGGCCATCCCGGCCATCAACCTGCACGATCTTGCCGTCTTTAACATTGACGGTCGTCTGGCAGCCGACACCGCAAAACGGGCACACGCTATCAACAGACGCATCAAACGCTTCTACCGCTCGCGTCTTACCATCGGCATCCATCAGGCTCTTTTCATACAGCGCCCCCGTCGGGCAGGCTTGCACGCACTCGCCGCAGGTTACGCAGGTCGACAATCCCATAGGATCATGAATGTCAAACACCGGCACGGCGTGGTGGCCCCGCATGCCCATGCCGATTACATCATTGACCTGCACTTCACGGCAGGCGCGCACGCACAACCCGCAAGCGATGCAAGCATCCAGATTGACGGCGATGGCCGGGTTGCTAAGGTCCTGCGACGTTGCTTTATGGAACCCCCCGCCCTTCGAGGCCGCCTGCGGCGGCACCTCAGGGTGAGGGGTATAGTGCGCTGCGCCACCGATCTCGCCCTCAGGGTGAGGGGTATGGGGTGCACCACCTATCCCACCCTCACCCTGAGGTGCGAGCGGAGCGAGCCTCGAAGGGTTTGGGGTCTGAGCCGCTGTGTTACCTCTTATCCCACCCCCACGGTGAGGGGTATGGGGTGCACCGCCTATCCCACCCTCACCCCGAGGTGCGAGCGGAGCGAGCCTCGAAGGGCCGGCACCATCAATGCCCCACATTTCAGCCCACTGCCAAAACAGGCTTTGGTCATCGGGGCTGTCGCTACGCGCGGGCATATCCGCCGCCAGCATTTCAAACACCATGGCCTGGCTTTTTTCCACCCGCTCCCCGCCGGTACTGACCACCATGCCTTCAGTCGGCTTGCGGATACAGGATGCGGCAAGCGTCCGCTCACCCTCAATCTCCACCACGCACGCGCGACAATTACCGTCCGACCGATAACCGGGTTTGTCGAGATGACATAAATGCGGGATGGCCACAGCTTCGCGTTTTGCAACCTGCCAGATGGATTCGTCTGGAGAGGCCGTGACGGGTTTACCGTTGAGGGTGAATGTGACGGGTTTGGCCATTAAAGATCATCCCGAAAATGCGTCAGCAAATGATTGACCGGGTTCGGCGCCGCCTGTCCCAGGCCGCAAATAGACGCGTCGCGCATCACCTGCTCCAGATCGCGGATGGCTTGCTCATCCAGTGTGCCTTTCGCGCTGAGCAGCTTCACCAGCTTTTCCGTGCCACCACGGCACGGCGTGCACTGGCCGCAGCTTTCATGCGCGAAAAACCTCATCAGGTTCAGCGTTACATCCTTGATGTTGTCTTTCTCGGACAAAATCACCACCGCATGACTGCCGACAAATGCACCATGTTGAAAAAGACTGTCACCGAAATCCAGCGCGAGATCATCCATCGATGCCGGTAATATGCCACCGGAAGCACCGCCGGGCAAATACGCTTTGAACGTGTGGCCGCTGGCCATGCCGCCGCAATAATCGTCAATCAGCTCACGCACGGTGATGCCAGCAGGTGCCAGCTTGACGCCCGGCTCTTTGACGCGACCGGAGACAGACCACGACCGCAAGCCGGGGTGGCCGGGCTTGCCCTGGCTGGCAAACCATTCCGCACCCTGCTCGATAATGTCGCGCAGCCACCATAGCGTTTCAACATTGTGGTTGAGCGTCGGGCGGCCAAACAAACCCACTTCAGCAATATAAGGCGGGCGGTGGCGCGGCAGGCCGCGCTTGCCCTCAATGCTCTCGATCATCGCGCTTTCTTCGCCGCAAATATAAGCGCCCGCACCACGCCGCAATTCGATGAAGCCCGGCTCAATCAATTCTGCTTCTTCCAGCGCGGCGATCTCCGCGCGCAGAATTTCCAGCACCGCAGGATATTCATCGCGCATGTAGAGATAGATGCGCTCCGCCTCCACCGCATGCGCTGCAATCAACGCGCCCTCAAACATCCGGTGCGGATCGCTTTCCAGATAGTGCCGGTCTTTGAA